>JAEWKB010000311.1 GCA_023386255.1 Bacteroidota bacterium | reverse complement strand
ACTACACATAGCAAAAAGAAGGTTGCCACATTTATACTCCAGGTGCTGTTGTCTATAATAAGCGACCATATAAGCCCCCCCGCCAAAAAGCCGTTATACAATCCCTGGTTGGCAGCCATGGGTTTGGTTTTTTCAAACAGGTCCTGCGGAAGACCGCGGAACACTTTACGGGCACGGGTAGTCCAGGCAAACATTTCCAGCCACAGGATATAAATGTGGATAAATGCCACAAAACCAACCAGTATGCGTGCTACAATTTCCATTTAAAGTTTTTTTCTATAGCTTTAATCATTTCGCCGGCTATGTCCTTATTGGTTGCGCCTTCAATACCTTCCAGCCCCGGCGATGAGTTCACCTCAAGCAGCAGCGGACCCTTGCTGGAGCGGATAATATCAACCCCTGCCACCTTCAGGTTCATGGCCTTGGCTGCCCTTATGGCAATCCTTTTCTCTTCAGCTGTCGCTTTTATTACCGATGCCGTTCCACCCAGGTGTATGTTCGCCCTAAACTCGCCCGGCAGTGCCTCGCGCTGTATAGCCGCTACTACCTTACCGTCTATAACAAACAGCCTCAGGTCTTTACCGTTAGCTTCTTTTATAAATTCCTGCACAAGAATGTTCGCATTAAGGCTTTTAAATGCATTAATAACACTTTCAGCAGCCTTTTTGGTTTCAGCCAGTACTACACCCTTGCCCTGTGTTCCTTCCAGCAGCTTCACAATAAGCGGCGGACCTCCAACCATTTTTATAAGTTCATTAGTATCCAGCGGTGAGTTGGCAAAACCCGTAGTTGGTATGTCAATACCACTGTTTAGCAATAACTGCAGTGAGTATAATTTATCTCTTGACTGGCTTATGGCCATTGATGAATTTAAACAAAATACTTTCAGCGCCTCAAAATGCCTGGTTAGAGCGCAGCCGTAAAACGTCATGCTGGGGCGTATGCGGGGTATAACGGCATCAAAATCATTTAGTATCCTGCCGCCTCTATAATGTATTTCAGGTGTATCGGCATCCAGCTTCATGTAGCAGTCCTTCAGGTTCAGGAAATGCATCTCATGCCCCCGCTGTTCACCCGCTTCCATAATCCGTTTATTGCTGTAAAGCTCCGGATTACTGGCTAATAAACCAATACGCAGGCCACTTTTGTCTTCGTCTGACTTGGAATAATATTCTTTAAGCTTCTCTTTAGTAGGCTGTCCTAAAAGAAACTTCTGTTCCGGGTCTACCAACAGCCTTCCGCTCATGGCCTCGCGGCCCAATAGCATGCGGAAACCCATAGAGTCACGATTGGTAAGGGTTACCTCTGCTTCCCAAACTGATTCGCCTACCTGTATCTCGGTTGCTATTACATAGCGCTGTTCCCTGAAACCGCTCGAACTTTTTACAATACGTTTATCCACCAGCGGTGCCTGGCAATGTATAACAGCTTTGGTATTATTTTGTATGGGGTTAATGTCGAACTTTACCCAGCTTTCCCCTTCTTTTTCAAAGGGCACAATATTAACGGCATGCAGGGCAGAGGTTTTTGCCCCTGAGTCTACACGCGCTTTAATTGTGGGTATTCCTAATTGAGGAAAGGCGCACCATTCTTCGCTTCCTACAATAACTTTTTCCTGCATTATAATTGATGATTTAAACAATTCTAAAGTACTACTTTTTTTATTTGTAAGAAGAAATCGTAGTTTATTTTTAAATAAATTTTAGAACAGGCTGATAAAGTGCATAAACAAAAAAATCCCCACACTTATCAGTATGGGGACTTTATATGTATATTAATCCAATAAACGAATTAACGCATCAACAAATCGGCTTATTCAGCCGCCGGATTCTCAGCCTTTTTAATGCTTACGGTCAGTTCGCTGGCACCGTCTTCAAGATCCATATGTATCTCATCGCCACCTGCTATTTTAGAGGTAATGATCTCTTCAGCAAGGGCGTCTTCAACATATTTCTGGATAGCCCTCTTCAGCGGCCTTGCACCATATTGCTTATCAAAGCCTTTGTCGGCAATAAAATCTTTAGCCTTATCAGAAAGAGAGATGTTGTAGCCAAGGTCTTTTATCCTCGCATACAACTTTTCAAGTTCAATAGTGATGATCTTGTCAATGTCTTCTTTCTCAAGAGGATTGAACACAATGATATCATCTATCCTGTTGATAAACTCCGGTGCAAAAGTTTTCTTAAGCGCGCTTTCAATAACCCCTTTAGAGTATTCGTCAGCCTGTGCCTTTTTGGCAGATGTACCGAAACCAACACCCTGCCCGAAATCTTTAAGCTGCCTTGCACCAACGTTTGATGTCATGATGATGATAGTGTTCCTGAAGTCTATCTTACGGCCTAAGCTGTCGGTTAAATAACCGTCGTCAAGCACCTGAAGCAGCATGTTGAAAACATCCGGGTGGGCTTTCTCAATCTCGTCAAGAAGTACCACGCAGTATGGCTTTCTCCTTACTTTTTCAGTAAGCTGGCCACCTTCTTCATAACCCACATATCCCGGAGGCGCACCCACAAGGCGGGAGATAGCGAATTTCTCCATATACTCGCTCATGTCAATACGTACAAGAGCATCTTCAGAGTCAAAAAGCTCACGTGCCAATATTTTAGCCAGCTGTGTTTTACCAACACCGGTCTGACCAAGGAAAATAAACGATCCTATCGGTTTGTTCGGGTCTTTAAGCCCCGCACGGTTACGCTGTATAGATTTTGCAATCTTGTCAACAGCATCGTTCTGGCCTATAAGCTTGCTCTTGATTAAGTCAGGTAACTTACTAAGTTTGTTACTCTCTGTCTGTGCAATACGGTTAACAGGTATGCCTGTCATCATGCTCACTACATCGGCAACATTATCTTCGGTAACAACAATACGATTGTTTTTAGAGTCTTCTTCCCACTGCTCCTGTGCTATGGCAAGGTCTTTCTCAATACGTTTCTCGTCATCACGAAGCTTTGCGGCCTCTTCATATTTCTGTTTCTTAACCACTGTATTTTTAAGCTCGCGTACTTCTTCAAGCTGCCTTTCAAGGTCAAGTATCTGCTTAGGCACATCAATGTTGGTAATGTGCACACGGCTACCTGCCTCATCAAGTGCGTCAATAGCCTTGTCCGGAAGGAAACGCTCGCTCATGTACCTGTTGGTAAGCTTTACACAGGCTTCAATGGCTTCGTCAGTATACCTTACGCTGTGGTGGTCTTCATATTTGTTCTTGATATTGTTCAGTATAGTAATAGTCTCTTCTACAGATGTAGGCTCAACCATCACCTTTTGGAAACGCCTTTCAAGGGCACCATCCTTTTCAATATACTGCCTGTACTCATCAAGCGTTGTGGCGCCAATGCATTGTATCTCTCCGCGGGCAAGCGCGGGCTTAAACATGTTGCTTGCATCAAGAGAACCTGTAGCGCCGCCGGCACCTACAATGGTGTGAATCTCGTCAATGAAAAGGATAATGTCTGAGTTCTTTTCCAGTTCGTTCATTACCGCTTTCATACGCTCCTCAAACTGGCCGCGGTACTTGGTGCCTGCCACAAGGCTGGCAAGGTCAAGCGTTACAACGCGTTTGTTGAACAGGATACGCGATACTTTCTTCTGTATGATGCGCAGCGCAAGTCCTTCAGCAATGGCCGATTACCCACACCGGGCTCACCTATAAGGAGCGGGTTGTTCTTTTTCCTGCGGCTAAGTATTTGCGATACGCGCTCAATTTCTTTCTCACGGCCCACTACAGGGTCCAGCTTGCCTTCTTCGGCAAGTTCTGTAAGGTCACGCCCAAAATTGTCCAGAACAGGTGTTTTTGACTTTTTATTGGCTTTATTACCGGAGGCAGGTGTGTTGAAGCCGCTTTCGCGCATACTGTCATCTTGTCCTGCATCATCATTATATGACGACTCTGCTTTTGGCAGGTTTTCAAGGTAGTCTTCTTCGTTTGATGTCATACTGATAAATTGTTCTTTTACTGTTTCGTAATCAATTTTTAGCTTGTTAAGCAACTTTGTTGTCGGGTCATTTTCGTTGCGCAGTATGCAAAGCAGCAGGTGCGCAGTACTTATTGAAGTGCTCTGGAAAACTTTGGCTTCCAGGAAAGTAGTCCTCAATGCACGCTCTGCCTGGCGCGTCAAGTGAAGGTTTTTCTTCTCATTATTACGCTCCGCATTAGGGTTGGCAGGGCTTAAAATTTCCACTTTTCTCCTTAAATGGTCCAGGTCTACAGATATGCTGTTTAGTATAGATATAGCCTTTCCGTTACCGTCTCTCAAAATCCCCAACATCAAATGTTCCGTACCAATAAAGTCATGGCCCAGCCGCAAAGCTTCTTCTTTGCTGTAGGTGATTACATCCTTGACTCTTGGTGAAAAATTATCATCCATTATATTCTGAATTTGATACTGTAAATTTAATTATTTAAATAGATTTTTACAAAAATCATACCTCGTTACAGGTACTGACAGCTAAGTGACAAAAAAAATCCCAATCGGTAAAAACTTTTAAGATTAGTTTATCAAGATATAGCCGTGAAAGCTGTTAATAAAACCTAAATTTTTTTAGTTATTCATTATTTCTATGCTGATTAAATTACGTATATTGGCACGTTTTGTAACTAAATTAAATATTTAATATAACTGCTTATGTCTGAAGGAGAAAAGTTAATTCCTATTAACATCGAGGACCAGATGAAATCTGCCTACATTGATTATTCGATGTCGGTAATCGTGTCCAGGGCGCTGCCGGATGTTAGAGATGGCTTGAAACCGGTACACAGGAGAGTACTTTACGGAATGTATGAATTGGGGGTGCTTGCAAACAGGGCCCATAAAAAATCAGCAAGGATTGTAGGTGAGGTTTTAGGTAAGTATCACCCTCACGGAGACTCATCAGTATATGATGCCATGGTACGTATGGCGCAGGACTGGAGCCTTCGCTACCTGCTTGTTGACGGGCAGGGTAACTTTGGTTCTATTGACGGAGACAGCCCGGCGGCAATGCGTTATACCGAGGCAAGGCTTCAAAAGATATCGGAGGATATTATGGCCGACCTTGATAAAGAGACCGTAGATTTCCAGCTGAACTTTGATGATACCCTTCAGGAGCCTACAGTTATGCCAACGCGCGTGCCTAACCTTTTGGTTAACGGCGCTTCGGGTATTGCAGTAGGTATGGCTACCAACATGCCGCCCCACAACCTTACAGAGGTAGTGAACGGTACACTGGCTTATATTGATAATACAGATATTGAAATTGATGAGCTAATGAACCATATTAAGGCTCCTGATTTCCCTACAGGAGGTGTTATTTATGGTTATGAAGGTGTGCGCGAAGCTTTCAAGACCGGCCGAGGCAGGGTAGTAATGCGTGCGAAAGCCAATTTTGAAGAGGTTGACGGGCGTGAGTCTATCATAGTAACCGAGATACCTTACCAGGTAAATAAGGCTGAAATGATTAAGCGTACAGCCGAGCTGGTAAACGAAAAGAAAATAGAGGGTATTGCGAATATCCGTGATGAATCGGACAGGAACGGTATGCGTATTGTGTATATCCTGAAGCGTGAGGCGGTGCCAAATGTAGTACTTAATACACTTTATAAATATACGCAGCTCCAGTCCTCATTCAGCGTAAACAATATTGCGCTTGTAAATGGCCGCCCCGAGATGTTGAACCTTAAAGACCTGATACACTATTTTGTAGAGCACAGGCACGATGTGGTTGTACGCAGGACGAAATTTGACCTGCGCAAAGCTGAGGAAAGGGCACACATATTAGAAGGGTTGATTATTGCTTCGGATAATATTGATGAGGTTATCCGCATCATCCGTGCCTCAAAAGACGGAGAGGAAGCGCGTAATAACTTAATCGAGCGCTTTAAACTTTCTGAAATACAGGCCCGTGCTATTGTTGAGATGCGTTTAAGGCAGCTTACCGGCCTTGAGCAGGACAAGCTAAGGGCAGAATATGAAGACATCATGAAGCTGATTGCTGAATTAAAGGCGCTTTTGGAAAGCAAAGACCTGAGGATGCAGCTTATTAAGGAAGAGCTTGTAGAGATACGCGACAAATATGGTGATCCACGCCGCTCTCAAATTGAATATTCAGGCGGCGATGTAAGTATTGAAGACCTTATTGCTGATGAGAATGTGGTTATCACTATATCGCATGCAGGTTATATTAAGCGTACGCCGCTATCAGAATATAAAACCCAAAACAGGGGAGGTGTAGGCCAGAAAGGTGTGGCAACACGTGACCAGGACTTCCTTGAGCATCTGTTCGTGGCTACAAACCATCAGTACATGCTGTTCTTTACCCAAAAAGGCAAGTGTTTCTGGATGAGGGTTTATGAAATACCTGAAGGCAGCAAAACCAGCAAAGGCCGTGCTATACAAAACCTTATTAATATAGAGAATGATGATAAGGTTAAGGCGTTTATATGTACGCAGGACCTTAAGAATGACGAGTACATTAACAGCCACTACGTTATCATGGCTACCAAAAAAGGTATCGTGAAGAAAACGTTGCTGGAGCAATATTCCCGCCCAAGGTTAAACGGTATTAATGCCATCACTATACGTGAGGATGATGAACTGCTTGAGGCCAAATTGACCACAGGCGAAAGCCAGGTACTCATAGCGGTTAAATCAGGTAAACTGGTTCGTTTTGAAGAAGGTAAGACCCGCCCAATGGGCCGCAGCGCCTCGGGAGTACGCGGAATTACGCTTCAGGATGATAATGATGAGGTAATCGGCATGGTTTCTGTTAATGATATGGAAAGTGACATTCTTGTAGTATCTGAAAATGGTTACGGCAAGCGTTCTGCACTGGAAGATTACAGGATTACCAACCGTGGCGGTAAAGGTGTAAAGACCCTTAATATTACGGAGAAAACAGGTAAACTTGTATCTATTAATAACGTTACCGATACAGATGACCTTATGATCATTAATAAGTCGGGCTTAACTATAAGGATGGAAGTATCAGACCTTCGTGTTATGGGCCGTGCCACACAGGGTGTACGCCTTATCAACATTAAAGGAAATGACTCGATTGCTGCTGTAACTAAAGTAATGCGTGAAGAAGAAGCGGTTGAGGAAGCTATTGAAGAAATAATAGAACACCAGGATGCTGAAAATGGTGTTACAGGTTATATAACACAGGATGAGGGTTATGCTGTTGAAGAACAAAACGAGGAATAATAAATTTTTTATAATATGAAAAAGTATGCTATTGCAGCTGCGCTTCTTGTAGCTCTTAGTGCATCAGCACAAAAGGACGAACTGAAGGCACTGAAGAGACTATATGAAAAAGAGACACAGCCTACAGAGGCTGACATAACTAAAACCAAAGAGCTTCTTGATAAAGTTGCCTCTATGGAGGCAAGCATGACCAACGAGCAAAAAGCAGATTATTACTATTATGCTGCTAATTATGCTCTTTATGATGCAATGGTCAATAAAAAAATGTCTGGTTTAGAAAATGCTATAAAATATTATGAGCAGGTGCTTGAGCTTGAAAAAAGCGGCAAAAAAAATCATACTAAGGAAATACAGGAAGAAATTTATCCTGAACTTAAAACTCAGTTAATGACTTTTGCGCAGCAACTGGGCCAGCAAAAAATGTTCAAAGAAGCCGGAACTCTTTATGCTATAGCTTACAGGATTGATCCTAAAGACCCTGCTAATTTGTACAATGCTGCGGCTTCTGCGGTTAACTCACAGGATTATGACAATGCACTGAAACATTACCTGGAACTTGACAGGATTGGTTATACCGGTGTAGGTACTGTATATTCAGCTGTTAATGTTAAAGATAATAAAGTTGAATATTTCCCGAATAAACAAACAAGGGATCTTGCTGTTCAGCAGAAGCTTTATGCAAGCCCTAAAGATGAGATATTACCATCTGTTAAGGGTGAAATTGTTAAGAACATTGCATTAATATACCAGTTTAAAGGCGAAGACGCCAAAGCCAAAGAAGCTTTTGTAAATGCAAGAAAGGCCAATCCGGGCGATGTAAACCTTTTAACTGCTGAAGCTGACCTTTACCTTAAAGCTAATGATATGGAAACATACAAGAAGCTTATAAGCGAGGCTACGCAGAAGAACCCTAATAATGCTGATTTGTTTTATAACCTTGGTGTGGTAACGTCTAAAACTAACTCTGCCGAAGCAATTAAGCATTATGAGAAGGCACTTGCTATTAATCCGAATCATGTTAATGCCAACATCAACATGGGCTCATTACTGCTTGAAGGCGAAAAGAAGCTTGTAACTGAAATGAACAGCCTTGGTACCAGCGCTAAAGATAACAAGCGTTATGACGAGCTTAAAAAGCAAAGGGATGACATGTTTAAAAAAGCAATACCTTATTTTGAAACTGCCTTGAAAAAGGAGCCTGAAAATGAATATGCCATTGGCATGCTTGCAGGCATTTACCAGGCACTGGATCGCCAGGCCGAAGCAAAAGCCTTAAAAGCCAGGCTTAAATAATATAAGCCTCACAATAAATAGACAAGCCCTGCAACCAGCAGGGCTTTTTTTATACGCCGAATTGACGTAGGTGATGATCTAAATGCTTCCACTGCAGTATGTCCCACTCTTCAAGTGTCATTTCACCAAAAAACGGGTGTTTTGTAACTTTTATTGCAGCATGTCCTTCTTTTGCAAAGCGTTCTATCAGTTCAATCAGTTCTTTTTGCGCCACATCAAACTTTGGCTCGCGCTGTATTCGGAACTCCTTTACCGTAGGCAGGTCTTTCTTAAAAGTGTTTTGCGACAGCATTTGCTTTTTTACCGTTTTGCCAAAAAAGAAACTCAGCCAGTTGGGCTTAAGGTTTAACATGCCCAAAGGCACTTTTATGGGCTGCTGGCAATGCTCAAGCATCTGGCTTACGGTCATTTTTCCCCATTGGGATAGGGTTATGGGAGTAAGCTGCTCAATACGGTTTATAATATTCCTGTTCCCTTGCGGGTCAAATAAACTTTCCATTTATAATAATTTTGTAGTAAAAGTACGAATTACAAGTAGAAATTTAAGTATTCTTAAGCCTCAAATTTTAGGTTTAAGTTATGAATATAATGACAGTACCAGTAGGAAATTAATTTGTAAATTTGGCATTCTTAAAACAATAAACAATAAGATGGAAAACGGAATCTACGCCAAATTTAATACAGCTAAAGGAGCTATCCTTGTAAAGCTGACACACGATAAAACACCAGGTACGGTAGGTAACTTTGTTGGCCTTGCCGAAGGTAACCTTGAGAACAGTGAAAAACCGCAAGGTAAGCCGTATTATGATGGACTGAAATTTCACCGTGTTATACCTGATTTTATGATTCAGGGAGGCTGCCCTCAGGGAAGCGGCGCCGGCGGCCCGGGCTATAACTTTGATGATGAATTCCATCCGGATTTAAAGCACAGCGGCCCCGGAGTACTTTCAATGGCTAATGCAGGCCCAGGTACTAACGGTTCGCAGTTCTTTATAACCCATGTTGAAACGCCGTGGCTTGATAACAAGCACACTGTTTTTGGCCATGTAGTTGAAGGGCAGGATGTGGTTGATGCCATACAGCAGGGCGATAAAATTGATAGTGTAGAAATTATACGTGAAGGCGATGAAGCTAAGAAATGGAATGCTATTGAAGCATTCCGTACTTTTGAAGGCTCACGTGAAAAAAGAATTGCTGAACAGAAGAGGCTGGCAGAGGAGAAGATGGAAAAACTGGCTGCAGGTTTTGATAAGACCGAGAGCGGGCTGCGTTATAAAATAATCCAGAAAGGAAACGGTAAAAAAGCTGAAAAGGGGCGCACAGTATCAGTGCACTATACCGGCTCACTGGAGAATGGGCAGGTGTTTGATTCTTCATATAAAAGAAAGCAACCTATTGACTTCCCTCTTGGTAAAGGCCATGTTATTGAAGGTTGGGATGAGGGTATAGGCCTGCTTCAGGTAGGAGATAAGGCACGTTTCGTTATACCTTCACATTTGGGTTATGGATCAAATGGAGCAGGTGGTGTGATACCTCCTGATGCTACACTTATATTTGATGTAGAACTGATGGATGTGAGATAGTATTAAGCACAGAGAATAAAGTATTAAGATAAAGAGCTGCTAAGTGCAGCTCTTTTTATTTGGAACAGATTTTGAAAGTAGTTGCCATACCCTTACTTTTGTAACTATGAGACTTATTGCTGCTTTTGTTTTGTTATTTGTTGTTTCGGCCAGGGCTCAGGTTATGCACTGCGGGTATGATTTTACATCATACATTGTGCTTGATGTACACGAGGCCGGTAAAAAGGAAAACATCAAGGATTTACGGATTACTGTAGTTGACAGCCTGGGCCGTGAAGTGCTAAATATTAATAATGTTTACAGTTTTAAAAATGCTAACAAGCCTTTGGTGTTTTCTTTAAACTATAAAATAGGCGAAGACAACAAGAAATTGGCTGATGGAGCCACGGCCACAAAGGAACGCTGGTTCTTCCCTTTTGCAAAAGATAACTACCTGCTTTCGGTTGCTAATACATTTCCTGCAGATAACTTCCAAATAAAAATTGAGGACATAGACGGTAATGATAACGGCGGAAAATTTAAAACCGCAATTATCCCGCTTTACAGCTTCAACATGTACATTTTATGCTCCAACGAAAGCCAGCAGGCAGCGGTGAAGTTTGGACGTAAAATGAACAAGCCTATTGATGTAGTGCTGGAGCGGGAGTGACTAATGTATTAATGTACCCATTTGCTAATTACTTATGCTGAAATTGCTATAGTAAACAATTGTTACATTGATATCAATTTTTCCATTTGATCCCACACCCCAAACTTGGCTTTTGATCTTGAGGTATCGGCCTGTTGTATAAAATACCGTCAATAGCATTCCTCAAATCACTGCCACTAAGCGGTATGTTATTGGCCGGGCGCGAATCATCCAGCTGGCCCCTGTATACTAACCTGTCATTGCTGTCGAATAAGTAGAAATCAGGAGTACAGGCAGCATCATAAGCTTTTGCTACCTGTTGTGTTGCATCAAAAAGGTAAGGAAAATCCATCTTATTATCAAATGCAAACTGGGTCATCTTCTCCGGCGCATCCTGCGGGTAGCGTTCAGGGTCGTTGCTGCTTATGGCAATGATGCCAATGCCCTGCACCCTGTAGTCGTTCGCAATGCGGATTATCTCTTCCATAACATGCAATACAAAAGGGCAGTGGTTACAAATAAACATTACCAGTGTGCCCTTTTCTCCCTTTAAATCTCGGAACGAATAACTGTAATTTGAATTAGTATCCTTAAGATAAAAGTCAGGTGCTGCGGTACCAAGCGGTAACATATTTGATGGTGTGTTTGCCATGGCGGGTTAAAACATTTATATTAGCAAAGAAAGTACAAATAAACAAATCCATAACCGAATGAACAATACATTATCCTGGGAAGAATTTGAGAAAGTAGAAATGCGTGTAGGCACCATATTAGAAGCTAACGATTTTCCTGAAGCACGCAAGCCGGCGTATCAGCTTACAATTGATTTTGGTGAGGCGATAGGTGTACGTAAATCATCAGCACAAATTACAAAACGCTATACTAAGGATGAGCTTAAAGGAAGGCAAATAGTTGCGGTAGTGAATTTTCCCCGAAAGCAAATTGGAAAGTTTATGAGCGAATGCCTGATTATTGGAGCAGTAGGGCAGGAGGGGGATGTGG
>JAEWKB010000293.1 GCA_023386255.1 Bacteroidota bacterium | reverse complement strand
ATATAACTGTACAGGTAACTGCCATTTTAAAAGCTGAGCCGTTTACAGGTACCATACCTATGAACGACCTGGATACCGCGCTGGAAACTATTGAGAAGCTATATCATTTAAAATCAGAAAAGAAAGGTACTACCATCATACTTTCGGCTGAATAATGATAGGACGCACCAGTAGTTTTTTAATCCTTATATTCTTTTTTTTTACCCTTGCACCGGCTTATGGGCAGGATAATAAAAGTATTGAGCTTAAAAAAATACTGCGGTATATTGAAAATCAGCATAAGGTGCGCTTTAACTATCTTGATAATGATGTTAAAGATGTAAAGATTATAGCACCCAGGGCCGTACTTCCTTTAAAAGCTAAACTCCGCTACATAAAAAGCCGTACCGGGCTCAGCTATAAAGAATCCGGTAATAATTACATTATCCTTTTCAAAGAAGCTAGCAATGAGCAGCAAACGCTGTGCGGCTATGTTGTTGATGAGGGTAATAATCCTTTAGAGTATGCCACTGTTACGTATAATGAGAGCATTACAGTACTAACAGGCCCTGACGGTTACTTTGAAATACCAAAACCTGAAAAAGGATATGTTACTATAGAATATACCGGTTTTGACAAAAAAACCTTCAACCCTGATAGTTTCGGTGCTGATTGTAAAGAAATACTGCTTAACAGTGAGGTGCACATGCTTGAAGAAGTAGTTACCGAACGATATCTTACCACCGGTATCTCCAAAAAAAAGGATGGTTCATTTATCATTAAACCTAAAAAATTCGGTATCCTTCCCGGCCTCATAGAGCCTGATGTGCTTTCTACTATGCAGCAACTACCGGGAATTAACAGTGTTGATGAAACCGTATCAAACATTAACGTCCGCGGCGGCACACATGACCAAAACCTTTTTATGTGGAATGGCATACGCCTTTTCCAGACTGGCCATTTCTTTGGGCTTATATCAGCCTTAAATCCTAATCCTGCCTATAACATCAAGATATTTAAAAACGGCACCTCTGCCTACTATGGCGAAAGCGTTTCCAGTGCGGTAGATATCTCCTCAAGGTCAGAAAATATAGAGGAGAATACCACAACCATTGGGAGCAACATGATTAATGCCGACTTCTATACCAGGTTAAAGACATCAGAGAAAGCGAATTTTGAAATAGCTGCCAGACGATCGTTTACGGATATTATAGACCTCCCCACCTATAGCAAATATTCTAAGCGCATTTTCCAGAATACGGTTGTAACTCAACTTGATAATAGTGAAGATGTTAACTACAGGGGCGACAAAGAATTTTACTTTTATGATTTTACCGGGCAATACCATCAAAAAATAGGCAGCCGCCATGACCTGTACATGAATGTTATTGGAATTAAAAATAAACTTGAGTTTACCGAAGGATCATTTACAGCTACCAGTTTTAGCACCTTAAACCAGCTAACACTGGGTGGTACTATAGCCTGGCGCACTGCGTGGAATGAAACCGACAGTAGCGAGATAAGTATTTACAACTCCTACTATAACCTTGATGCAGGGAACATTTCAATAGATGACGATACTGAAATTGAGCAAAAAAATATAATACGCGACACAGGTATCCGTCTATCGAACAGTACAAAATTTTCAGAGCAGATAAATCTTCTAAGCGGCTACCAGTTTAACCAGACAAGCATAGAGAATACAGAGACTGCGGGTATCCCTGTACTGCAAACTACAAAATCTGTACTACGCACACATGCCTTGTTTGGTGAGGCCGAATTTAATTCAGAGGATGGTAACATCTTTATCAGGGGCGGCATAAGGGGTAATTATATTGAACAGTTCCAAATGTTGTATTTTGAGCCCCGCCTTCAGTTTAACTATACAATTACTGACGCATGGAGCCTGGATATTCTGGGCGAAATGAAAAGCCAGTCTGCCTCACAAATAGTAGAACTTCAAAATGATTTCCTGGGACTTGAAAATCGCAGGTGGGTACTGGCAAATGATGAAGATATTCCCGTACAGAAAAGTAAACAGCTTTCCGGCGGATTAACCTTTAAAGATAAAGGATGGCTGCTCTCGCTGGAACACTTTTTTAAAAAGGTTGATGGCATTACTACCGGCGGTCAATCTTTCCAGAACCAACTGGAGCCGCTGTTGATCACAGGAAGCTATACTGTGCAGGGTACAGAAATACTGGTACAAAAGCAGTTTAAAGGTTTCTATGCCTGGCTTACTTATGCCTGGAACATCAACAATTACCTGTTTGATGATTTCTCACCTTACAAGTTCCCCAGCAATTTTGAAATTTCACATACTATAAATTCGGCTGCAATCTATGAATTCAGCAACATAAAAGTCGCACTGGGAGCACGCTGGTTTACCGGCAGGCCTGTTACAAATCCTATAAGTAACCAAACCAGAATAGATTTTGCAGGTAATCCTACAATATTATATGGCGACCCAAACTCAGACAATATCGATAATTTTTTACAGATTAACTTCTCCGCTACCTACTTGTGGAAGATTAGTGATAAGGCCAGGCTGCAGTTGGGAGTATCTGTCCTTAATCTCTTCAACAAAAAGAATATAATTAACCGCTACTACCGCATAAACAGCGAAACCGATGCCATTGAGGTTGTTAATACCTACTCAGTAGAAAGGACACCCAATGCTTTACTACGGCTTACCTTTTAAAACTGGAAATAGATAAACGGCTGCGGCCCTGCTGATGCTGCGGCATATACCAGCCAGTATACCAGGCCGAGCAGCACACCTTTAGCCACAATTGGTGTGGCATCAAAAGCCTTCTTCATTTGCACCGTAAAGCTATCCGGCAGGAAGTGCCACACGTAGCCTATGCCCATCAGGATAAATACGTTTTTGTAGCCGAGGATAATGGTTTGCCACTGTTCCGGATTAAAAGTTACCTGCCCAATGTTATTAATAACATCAAGTGCAGTGGTAAAATCTTTAGCCCTGAAGAAAAGCCAGCAGAATGCTACAAAGTGAAAAGTAATAAGTATTGAAATAAATCTCCAGATGTAACCTCCCGCAGTCTTTTCCTTTTCTTTAGAGGAAGGAAAATAGTCCATCCAAAGCTTGTGTACAGCCAGTGCAATACCATGTAGCGCACCCCATATTATAAACCGAAGGCTGGCACCGTGCCACAACCCTCCCAAAAGCATTGTTGTAAGCAGGTTTACATTGGTGTACATGGTTTTTTCCTTTTCTTTTGCAAGGAAAAATGTAAGGGAGAATACGATTAATCCTGATATACTTATAATTAAAGGCCAATGGCTGGATGGCGAATAAGTTATACCCCATACTATAAGCCCAAAAAAGAACAAAGCGGGGAACAGGAAACCGGCAAACGACCCGTGGCGGTTACCGCCTATAGAAATGTACAGGAAATCTTTTAACCATGTTGATAGAGAAATGTGCCACCTGCGCCAGAACTCGGTTATGGATGCTGATTTATATGGTGTCCTGAAGTTAGTAGGCAGCTTAAAGCCAAGCAACAGCGCAATACCTATAGCCATGTCTGAATATCCTGAGAAATCACAGTATATCTGTATGGTATAACCATAGGCAGCCATGAGGTTTTCAAAAGCTGTATAACTGTTGGGAGAGTCAAATATCCTGTCTACAAAATTCACTGAAATATAATCAGATATTACAGTCTTCTTTATTAAGCCGCCAATGATGAGGAACAAAGCATAATTAATATCATCTTTGGTCACATTTAGCTTTGCATATATCTGCGGGATGAAATCCTTCGCCCTTACAATAGGCCCTGCCACCAGCTGCGGGAAGAATGACACGAAGAAAAGATAGTCTACGTAGTTTTTTGCAGGGGTTATTTCTTTACGGTAGATTTCAATTATGTAACTTATGGACTGGAAGGTATAGAACGATATACCTACCGGCAATATCACATCATAAAAGGAGAACTTACCGCCAAAAAGGTCGTTATAATTGCCAATAAGGAAGTTGGTGTACTTAAAATAGCCGAGGAAAGTAAGGTTAACAATAACACTGAACCACAAGTAAACTTTACGCTGCATAGTGCGCTGCTCCCTGTACAGGAAATAGCTAAGGGTATAATCAACCACCGAAGAAAGCAGCAAAAGCAGGAAGTAAACACCGCTTGATTTATAATAAAAGAAAAGCGAAAAGCATATTACATAAACAAGCCTCAGGTGGAAGGTTTTTCGCGTAAGTATATATATGGCATAAAACACCAGGAAAAGCCCCAGGAAAAGCCCTGTGTTGAACAGTAATGGCTCTTTAGGGTTATAGATAAACCAGTTTTGTACATCCTGCCATGTTATGTTTGGCACAATATCATTAAACATTACTTCCTGTTGGTTTTAAAAGTTTCATAGGCCTGCAGGAAAGCCTCTGTAAAAAGCCTCCCCTGTTTCTCATATCCTTCTTTTGTATAGTGCACCCTGTCCGATGTAAGCATACCTTGTGCATAGTTTCGTTTTATACCGTACATCCCTCCTAAAAGTGAAAAGAGATCCCAGGAGGCGTAGCCTTTCTCCGTTTCCTGCATTTGTATCTGCTTTGCGTAACTGTCGGCATAGGCATTAGGCGTCTTTTTGCGTAGTTGCGATGGCGGCGGCGTCATAACCAGTATGGCAGTTTCAGGATTCTTTTCTTTCACACTGTCAATAAAGCGGTTAAGTTGCTGCTTATATTCTTCCTGCGATACCTTATCGAACGACTCATTTGTACCTAAAGATATAATCACCAAATCAGGCTGCAGCGCCGGCAGCTGTTCAAAGAACAGCGGGTACCTGTTATAATCTGATGCTTTGGCACCATTCACGCCTATGCTGTGGTATATAAGCCCCGGAGCATCTTTTTCCAGCACAAGCCCGTTCAGTTCAAATTTCTTATACTCTTTGTTAGGCAAAAGAAAAAGTTTAGATAATGGCTGCTCACTGTAATAGTAATTAAACAACTTATCGGCAGTAAGGCCAAGAGGAATAAATTCAGAGCGCTTTACCTCCCGCGTTTCCTTTTCGTTAGTAGGTATCTTAAGTGTTTTCCCTGCACGGATGTTATTGTTCTTAAGCCCGTTCAGTTTCTTTATCTGGGTAATAGTCACTCCGTACTTTTCAGCTATCGTTCCCAATACTTCGCCATTCTTTATCCTATGAGTAATTTTTTTCGGCGCTGTAGATTCCAGTATTATAGTTTTTGAAGAAGTGGCCACATCAAAAGAAGGCACATTACCCGGAGTAATAATCTTGATGGTGTTAAAGACATAATTAGGGTCGCGCACTTCCATTTCCACAGCAAAATTACTTTTCCCTGACAACCCTATACCACTCAACCCTACCGGAATTCCATTCGGCTGGTATATGACCCTGCGGCTCTCCCATGCGGTGTTAGAAGTGAACCGGACATAGTGCCCACCATTGGTCCTGGCCAGCCTGTGCGGGAATGTAAGGCCGGCTCCGCCGTTGCCAAAACGTTCCTGAAGTTTCTCCCTGATCAGCTTGGTAAAAAGATCAGCCTGTATGTGCGAATCGCCAATGTGTACAATATTAACCTTACCTGTTTTTTGTTCTTCAAGGGCATAAAGCTTTTCGAAAAACAATTTTAGTTCAGAAGTATTGGTAATGATATTATCCCCAATGATAACCTCACCTTGTTCCTCCAGGCTCAATGTATCTATTGCAACAGCAGCAGTATCAATTTCCACTGCAACAGAATCTACCTGTGCAGATGACCTGAAGCTAAGCAGCATCAGCATCATTATCATAACCCTAACCGGCATAGGTACTGTCGGTTTTACGGGTTACACTGTCCTTCTTTGCAGCAGGTTTATTAGGAGTGGCCGGTGTAGGCTTTGCAGGTGCAATTGATTTTACACCACGTAGCTTTTTATACTGCTCATACCCATCGTTCAGCTGGTTGTAGATAAGCTCAGCAATCTTTTTGGAACCCCTGAAGTTAAAATGCGTATAGTCTTTATTGGCAAGCGGCGGCACTTCTTCTACCCATTTCACCATAGAGCCGTCGCCACCCATTAAAGTATAAAGGTTTACGTAGGCTGCATTTGTTTTTACCGCATAGCGTCTTTGGGCCATGGTAAGCGGTGCCACGGCCGAGTCGGTCTTCATCTCTAAGTCATACTTAGTACCTTTATCGGCAGTAGAAACAACAAGTATAGCAGCACCCGGGAAGCATTTCCTTAAATGCTCTACTACGTTTGCCATTCGCTTTTCATACCAGGAATAGTTGTAAGAGCCGTAGTTCAGTACGTTTGTACCGTAGTGCAGCACTATAAGGTCATACCCCAATTTATCATGGAAAGCCTTCATCACCTTAGGGCTGAAGGTAGAGATAGGCAGGCCTGAATTGCCCCTGTTCGAGAAGTTATCTACATGCACACCCCTTCCGTCATCAAAGTTAAACCCGTAGAAAGGAATCGTATCGGCAGCTATAAAATTAGCTCTCAGAGATTTAATTGCTCCCGGTGTAACCTGAAGCGTGTTTACTGTAGCCGCAGGATTCAGCGGTTTGTAAATTGTATCTTTCCCTATTATAAACGCTACTTTGCCTTTGCTGTTGCCTGACTTACCATAGAACAGTGTTGGTGCATTCAGCTGGTTGACGTGGCGCCACTGCAGTGCCTTATACTTAACCCAGACAGGATTAACCGTGTCTTTTTTGGTGAAGAATACGTGGCCGTTTACCCCAAAAGGGCTGCGTGGATTCTTTACGTTAAGGTAAGAAAGGGTTTTCCAGTTAGAGGAGAATTTATGCTCAAGTGTGGTACGTGACGGCGCCGACTCTGATGTAATATTTACAAACCCAACGCCCTCACCGCCAAAGCGGCTCTGCATCGCGGAGCGGAAGTCTTTTACAATCATGTCGCCATCGGTCATAGAGTCGCCAAAGTAAGCAATACGTATATTGCCTTGCCCCGTCTGCTCCAGCTGTACCAGTTTTTCGTAAAAAGTTATCAGGTGCTGGAAGCCTTTGTAGTTCTCAAAAGCTTCGGCAGGAAATTTAATGCCGTTTGTTGCCTCAAAGGTAATTTTGGTATTGCTTAACGTATCCTTTTCAGCCTTTCCACCCTCAGCCTCTACAGCCTCCAGCAGAAGGCTGTCGATAACCACATTTTTGGTCATGTTGGAAGTTTCAGTGAAGATCTTCTTAGGCAGGAATTGCTTAAATACCATGAGTGAAGCTATGGAAATAGCTACTATGGCAAAAGACTGGAAAAAATACGATTTATTGGGGCTCACAAAAATTCAGCAATTATTTTACATTCGTTCCGGCACATCAATACCCAGCAGCGCAAAGGCTGACTTTATGGTATCTCCAACTTTTTTAGAAAGCTGTATCCTGAAAATCTTCTCGTTCATCACTTCGCTGCCAAGCACAGGCACGGTCTGATAGAACGAGTTATACTCCTTCACCAGGTCATACACATAATTGGCAACAAGCGCGGGGCTGTGGCTGTCGGCAGCAGCCTGAATTATTTCAGGGTATTGCGCCACAAGCTTCAGCAGTTCTTTTTCTTTTTCATGCAGGTTTACATCGTTGACATTTAACGCACTGCTAAAATCAAAATCAGCTTTGCGGATAAGGGACTGTATCCTTGCATAAGTATATTGTATAAAAGGCCCTGTATTACCGGCAAAATCAACCGATTCTTCAGGGTTAAACAAGATACGTTTCTTCGGGTCAACTTTTAAAATATAATATTTCAGCGCACCAAGGCCTATGATCTTGTGCAGCTTTGCCTTCTCTTCATCATTATAACCATCCAGCTAGCCCAACTCATCCGAAATTGTTTTGGCAGT
>JAEWKB010000237.1 GCA_023386255.1 Bacteroidota bacterium | reverse complement strand
CCCTATACCAATGTTCACTACATCAGTAAATTGCTTACCGGTGTAGCCTTTCCTGCTGCCGCTGATAACTTCATCACAAAAGGCTTTCATTTTACCTTTAACCGCATAAACCTCAGGCATTACATTCTGCCCGTCAACGGTAATAACAGCATTTTCAGCCGCACGTAAAGCGGTATGAAGCACTGCACGGTTCTCGGTACGGTTTATGGCCTCACCGCCAAAATAGCTTTCCATTGCCAATTTTATTCCTGTTTCTTCAGCCAGGTTTAAAAGCAGCTTTACCGTCTCTTCATTAATGATATTCTTGGAATAATCCACTAAAAAATCGTTCCATTGTATGTGGAACTTTTCAGCCCTGCCCGTATCTGCAGCAAACATTTCCTGCATTGATGCATATTGCATCTCCTCAAAATGCTCCCTAAGATCCTGCCATGCCGCCGTGCCAGACGGATTGATGTTTTTTAGTGCCATTACTGTTTAAATTTTATGTTTGAAATACTATCCAGTTCTTTTTTAAGCGGAGTCATGTAGGCAATAAACCGTGGCTTGTGCTTTTTGGCCATAGGCTCGCTGTTGGGCAGCTTCTGCCTAAGGGCATCAACCTGTACCCCGTTCTTCCAGAATCGGTAACAGACGTGTGGCCCTGTAGCCAGGCCCGTGCTCCCTACCCTGCCTATAACATCGCCCTGCGATACTCTTTGCCCCTGCCGTACTAAAATTTTGCTCATGTGCAGGTATTGGGTAGAATAGGTGCCGTTGTGCCTAACTTTTACATAGTTTCCGTTGCCTGATGTATAGCCTGTCCGCTCAACTACACCGCTGGCTGTTGTCATGATTGGAGTACCGTGCGGTGCGGCATAGTCTGTCCCGTTATGGGCTTTCCAGCGCATTTGCACGGGGTGGAAACGCCTTGATGAGAATCGGGAGCTGATATGTATGAACTTAAGCGGCGCTTTAAGGAACATGTTCTTGAGTACCTTACCTTCTTCATCAAAATAATCTACTTTGCGGGCAGTGGTGTCCTGTTTGAAAGGAAAAGCGTATATCTTTTTCCCTTTATACTCAAAAAAAGAAGCTTCGATATTTTCTATTCCCGCGTAAATTGAGTCGCTTATATATCGCTCGTTAACTGTAACGGCAAATTTATCACCTTTCTGTATCTTAAAGAAATCGATGGTCCAGGCATAAATTTCAGACAGTTCCTGGGCCAGCGCAGGTGTTGCACCGGCTTTGTCAAGCGTTTCGAAAAGCGAGCCGTCTATTTCAGCCGCTATTACACGGCGCTTAATGCTTACAGGCTTAACCGTTTTATACGCTTTCGCAATAGTATCCCGTAAGTCAACAACATAATAGCTCAGGTTATCAGGCTGGTAAACAAACACCTGTAGTTTATTAGGAGTCTGTTTTTGCTTAAGCATTGTAAAAGGCTTGCCAATGCGTATATCGCGCAGGTCAAAAGAATCTTTTATAGCTTCAGTCACTTTATGCACTGCAGCTGCATCATAACCCTCTCCGGCAAGAATATTACCAAAAGTATCACCTGATTCAATAGTATCCCGCACAACCTTAAAGTTGTTGAGCGTAAAGCCGAACTCTTTGATTATGGGCTCCTTTTTAACAGTAGTTTTGGTCTTTTCTTTTTCTCCCTCTTCTTTACAGGCAAATAGTGTTAATGATAATAGTATGACTATAAGATATCTCAAACTTGTGTGCTTTATTCGGTTATACGTTCTCTCCCCAGGCTTTCAGCTCATCTTCTGTCCAAAGCTCAGGGAAAAATATCCTTCTCTGGTATCGCGGGTGCATGTACTTTTTCCAGTCGCTGCCGCCGGTAGCCTCTTGTGGGCCCGATACGCTTTCAATATATTTTTTGGCCGTGTTGTAATGCCCCATAACCCACGTAACATTTACGGTATGGTCATAATGGCGCATGGCCGCAATAAGCGATTGGTCTTTTTGGCTTTCTTCCGGCAGCTGTTTAAATTTTCTCCAGATGTTTATGGTGTTGTACTCCTCCATAAAGCGCAGGAATTCGCCTTTGTATTTCCTCTCAAATTCCTGCAACAGGTATGTTTTTTCACCTGTGGCATAATCTTTACCGGCAGCCTGCCAGTACAGGTGCTCCAAAGCATGCTCATAAGGTGTGTTCCTGTCAATAGTAGAGCGGAAACGATAGTCAATAAGATTTATAAGATCGGTTGATGCAAACTCAATCAGGCGGTACTGCGCACTCTGGAAACCGCTGGCCGGCGTAAGGTTAAGCCTGAACTTCATGTACTGCTCTACTTCCATACCATCGCGCATTATAGTAAATGATGTGGTAAGCATATCAAAATAACGGCTTATGCGCATCAGCTTATCAGTAAAAAACTCCGCTGAAGGAGTTTGGTTATGGCAAAGCTGCTCTATTTCCCACAGTATCATCTTGAACAACAGCTCATTAATTTGATGATACATTATAAATACCATTTCATCGGGCAATGTTGTCCTTTGTATCTGCAGGTTCAGTAAGGCATCGGTATGTATATAATCCCAGTACGTTATAGGTTTAGAGTATTTCAATGCCTCCAGATGTGTTTCGGTCTTTTGGCTGATTGACCTGAACCTTTCATCAATAGCATTGAGCATTTGCTGCGTTTCCGGTGTAATTTCCATCTATTTTCTGATTTTAAGAGGTGTTTTTAAACCCCTGAATTCGTCAAGGTCGGCCTTTAGTGAACCCACTGCAAGGCTTGCCTTAATACGCATAGGCACTTTGTTATCGTCATCTGATATCCAGACGGTAAGGCTTTCTTGCTCCTTAAAAACACGCCCTGCCTGAACATAAGGCCTGAATATCATTGTGGCCACTTTGCCCCATCTTGTATCGATAACTTCGCGCCCTATAAATTTAAGTTTGAATTTGGTGATCTCATCATCAAAGAACATGTCAACAGTTATTGACTCGCCCACGTTCATTTTATCTACCTTTGGATGGTTCCTTAAATAGTAAAAAGTTGATACTATGTCCTGTACATTCTCGGTTACCGTAAATGTTTTAGATGTTTTATGCTTATAATCTTTTACTGTAACAGTATTCTTATCCTGGTTAAAAAAGCCTTCCTGATTCTTGGTATATCCGCCTTCGTTAATCTTACGCACGAACTGGTAAGGCTTGCCTGTCACTTTGTCAAAATAGCTTTGATAATCGTCTTCAACCTTAAAGAAAAATTTTGTCATGCCGGTAGTGTAGCCCTTACCCACCACATGATGCACCTTTTTATTGTCACGAACGGCTTCTTTAACCTCAAGGGTAGCATAACCGGCATTTACAATACCATAATGTATCCTGAATTTAAAGAATTCGCCGGTTTGGAAAGCGTTTTGCGGAAATGCATTTAAGGCTGTAAAAAGTAAAAGTAACGCTAGTATTTTTTTCATTGTAATTTTTCTTTTGGTGTTTTTACAACCGAAATACAATTTCTGTTCCAAAAATAGTAAACAAAAAAACCCAGTCAAAATAATGACCGGGTTTTTATGCTATTAACCAACCAAAAAACTATAAATTATGAAAATTTACTTTCACAAAAAGTTAGACATTTGTGATATCTCTCCTTTTGCGAGTGCAAATGTAGCTATGTTATTGAAAAATAATACGTTAAAAATTAACTTTAACACATTATTCACAAAAACTACAGGCGCGATTGGTGTAAAATTATATTATTCGCAAAAAATGAACGTTTTTATAATGTACCCCTTAATGCCTGCTCACGTTCTATGCTCTCGAACAGCGCTTTAAAGTTTCCGGCACCGAAACCGCGTGCACCCATGCGCTGAATTATTTCATAAAATAGTGTAGGTCGGTCTTCTACAGGTTTGGTAATAATCTGCAACAGGTAGCCTTCTTCATCAGCATCAACCATTATACCCAGGCTCTCAAGAACTGAGATATCCTCTTTCATAATGCTCATGTGGCTTCCAAGGCGAGATGGTACAGCATCATAATAAGCTCTTGGCGGTGCCGATAAAAATTCCACGCCGCGAGACTTAAGGTCTGTAACCGTTTTTATAATATCATCAGTAGCAATGGCAATGTGCTGTACGCCAGGCCCTCCGTAAAAGTCCAGATATTCTTCAATCTGCGATTTCTTCTTCCCTTCAGCAGGCTCGTTAATAGGGAACTTTATACGGCCGTTGCCGTTGCTCATAACCTTACTCATAAGTGCCGAATACTCGGTATTGATCTGCTTGTCATCAAACGAAAGGAAGTTTACAAAGCCCATCACCTCTTCATACCACTTCACCCATGTGTTCATTTCGTTCCAGCCCACGTTGCCCACCATATGGTCAACATATTTAAGGCCTGTTGGTGCAGGGTTATAGTCAGATTTCCACTCCCTGTAACCTGGAAGGAATGTACCCTTATAGTTTTTACGCTCTACAAACATATGCACTGTTTCGCCGTATGTATAAATACCGGCACGAACCACTTCGCCAAACTCATCACTTTCTACTGTTGGCTCCATATAGGGTTTCGCACCGCGTTTGGTTGTTTCTTCAAAAGCACTGCGAGCATCATCTACCCACAGGGCCACTACTTTTACAGCATCACCGTGTTTTACTATATGATCGTTTAACGGCGAATCGCCTTTTAGCGGAGTAGTAAGCACTATCCTGATCTTGTCCTGTACAAGCACGTATGACGCCCTGTCTTTCATTCCGGTTTCAAGCCCTGCATACGCCAGAGACTGGAACCCGAAAGCAGTTTTATAGTAATGTGCAGCCTGTTTGGCATTGCCCACAATAAATTCTACATAATCTGTACCCAGCAGCGGCAGGAAATCCTGCGCCCCCTCAAATATTTTTTCTAATCCGTATTCTACGCTTTTAACTTCTTTTTCCATTGTATTGTTGTTTTGCCGTTACCGGCATAATCTTAATTATTATTGTAATGCTGCGGGCTACTCTACCCACGATTTGTAATACTGCCCGTCATCAATAGCCATGGCATCTTCAGTAACCATAAGCGGGCGGAAGGTATCAACCATTACCGCAAGCTCTTCAGTTTCAGTTTTGCCAATACTGCGCTCCATAGCTCCCGGCGCAGGACCGTGCGGTATACCTTTGGGGTGCAGCGTTATGTGGCCCTGCTCTATATTGTTACGGCTCATAAAGTCGCCATCTACATAATAAAGCACCTCATCACTGTCGATATTGCTGTGGTTGTACGGTGCAGGTATAGATTTTGGGTGGTAATCATACAGCCTTGGGCAGAACGAACACACCACAAATGTTGATGTTTCAAACGTTTGGTGTATAGGCGGCGGAAGGTGTACCCTGCCGGTAATAGGCTCAAAATTATGGATGCTGAACGCATAAGGGAAGTTATAACCATCCCACCCTACTACGTCAAACGGATGCGTGGCATACACAATTTCGTGCATCATGCCCTCTTTTTTAACCTTTATGAGAAAATCTCCTTTTTCATCATAAGTTTCAAGCTCAGTAGGCAGTTTAAAATCCCTTTCGCAGAAAGGGGAATGCTCCAAATGCTGCCCGCTTTCATTTTTGTAGCGTTTTGGCGTATATATAGGTGCAATTGATTCTACATAGAAAAGCCTGTTATCTTCCGTATCAAAGTCTATCTGGTAGATCATACCGCGTGGAATGATAAGGTAATCTCCATATTCAAAAGGGATATTCCCCATAAAGGTGCGCAGTTTTCCGCTGCCTTTGTGGATAAAGATCATTTCGTCAGCATCAGCGTTTTTGTAGAAATAGCTTCTAAGCGACTTACGTGGTGCGGCTAAGCCAATGATACAGTCTCTGTTTACCAGCATAGCCTTACGGCTGTCAAGGAAATCGTCCTGCGGCTTTACCTGGAAACCTTTAAGCAATAGCGACTTAATATTTTTATCAATAGCTATCTTAGGCTCAACAGAATAGGATTTCTTAATTTCCTTTACCTGCGTTGGCCTGTGTACATGATACAGCAATGCTGAATGCCCATGGAAGCCCTCGGTCCCGAACAGCTGCTCGTAATACAAGCCTCCGTCCGGCTTTTCGAACTGAGTGTGTCTTTTTTGGGGAAAGTTGCCCAGTTTATGATATATTGGCATATTTTAAATTTATTAAATGATACAATAAACAGTTTATGAAGAAACTGCTCATTCAGGATTTCTCTTGATGAGGAATTTAAGGTAACTTAATAAACCTGCCCAATTAGCATTCATAGTTCTACAAATATCGGAAAAAATTAAATTTCAGTTGATTTTTTTGAAGAAAAATCAAAAGCTTGTTTGCACCAGGCAAAACAGCTCATTTACAATTATACCTATTTATAGGTATATCCTGATGTTTCTATTATACATAATTTTATCCCTTTAATTTAATCATGAAGCCTATGAAAGCAAAAATTACATTACTGGCACTACTTGCCTCAACTTTTTGTGCGTTTGCACAAGTATCACCGGTACTATACCACAACAACCTTGACAACAATAACACCTTTGATGAAGTTGAGGACATTGAGCTTTATAACAATGAAATGTATGTCTCTGTTCCTTCAGCAGGCAAAATTGTAAAGACAAGCCTGGCAACTCCCAATGCACCCATTGTAGATGTGGTAACAGGATTAACATTCCCTTCGGCACTGGCAGTGGTGGGCAATGAACTTTATTTCCTGCAGACAGCTAATGCACTTATGCAGCCCAATACAGGTAAGCTTTGTAAAATAGACCTTACAGCAGCCAATCCTGCCGTTACTACGCTTTACAGCACGCTGCAGTACCCTATAGAGCTGGCCATGAACGGCAGCACTGCTTATGTGGGCGAAACTTATGTAACAGGCCCTGTAAATAATTTTGATGTTGACCATATGGAACTTTCTGTAGTTATTGGTTCAGCTAAAACCGTTTTATTTAACGGTTATGACTATATCGATGATCTTGAATACACCAATAACAAACTGTACATTGTGACTTTTAACGAAGACGTTGAGCAAACCACTATAAGAATGCTGGATGTTACCAACAATACTCCGGGTACGCCATCGCTTTTCTGGACCGACGCAAACGGTTATGCTCCTTACAATGCGGAGATAAGCGGAAACAAAATGTATCTTAATGCTGATTTTTCGGGTTCATCAGTTTTTCAGATAGACCTTCTAAATCCATCTGCAGCTCCCGTGCTAATAGCAAACTCGTTTACGTTCAACTCCAATTCAGCATATGTAAATGAGATAATAGCAGCACCGGGGAACATACTTTATGCAATAGGCGAGTCGTATGATGGCAGTAATGACC
>JAEWKB010000202.1 GCA_023386255.1 Bacteroidota bacterium | reverse complement strand
TGCAAATTTGGCAATAATAATTGTATCAGTCACCAAACTTACCGGGGCAGTATCAACCACAATATAATCGTATTCAGTTTTTAGTGCCTCAAATAACTCTTCCACCTTAGGATGCATTAACAGTTCTGCAGGATTAGGCGGTATTATACCCGGCGGCATTACATACATATCATCAAAACCATCAAGCTTTATGATATAATCCTGGTAAGTTGTAGTATTAGATGACAAATAATTACTTAATCCTTTAGACGGTATTGGAATGTACTCGTCAAGCTTAGGATTTCGTATATCCATTGCCATAAGGAGCACCTTTTTGCCTGCAAGCGCAATTGTCGAGGCAAGGTTAACAGAAATAAATGTTTTACCTTCCCTTGGTATGGTTGATGTTACAAAAATTGTTTTAGCAACACCTTCAGGCACCTGCGTCAACATAAAATCAATATTGGTGCGTATAATCCTTAACGATTCGGCGGTACTTGACCTGCTGTTAATAGTAATAACCTGATTATTCTCTTCCGCTCGCGGCACATCTCCCAAAAATGGTATGCCAAGACTGTTAAGGTCGGCTGCTGAATGAATTTTAGTATCCAGAAGTTCCCTAATATAAATTATGGCAAAAGGTATGGCACAACCCAGGAAGAGTGCCACAAGGTAAATGATGTTCCTTTTTGGCGATACAGGGCTGTTGGAAGCCTGCGCAGGGTCTATAATTTTAGCGTTAGGAGCAGTAGAAGCCAGTGATATGGCAGTCTCTTCACGTTTTTGCAACAGGAAGACAAACAATGCTTCTTTAATCTGCTGCTGCCTTGCTATACCTTTAAACTCCCGCTCCTGCCTTGGTATTTCGGAAATCTGTCCTGAAAGCCTGCTCTGCTGTGCCTCCAGGTCACGGCGTTTTATATTAAGGCCCGCAAGCATCCTGTCAAGACTTGATAAAATATTATCACGCAATGAACTGATTTGGTTCCTGAGTTTTTGCATCGCCGGGCTTTTAGGCCCTGCTTTAACAGAAAGCCTGTCCTTTGCAAGTACCAGCGTATTATACTGCTCAATAAGCGAAGGAGCGCTGTTGGCATCAGTAGATGTTGACGTAAGCACATTAGCAGGTATAAGCTGTTCTGTATTTGACTCTACATACCTCCTTAGCGACTGAACCACTTTAATTTGCGTTTCAGTTTCTACAAGCTCCTTTTCAAATTCGGTAGCATTCTCCAGAAAAATCCCACCCTGTGCGGTAAGATCAGTCAGCGCATTTCTTTTCTTATAGGTTTCGGCGGTTTTTTCTACATCACCAAGTTCTATTCCAATAGAGTCAAGGCGTTCATCTATAAAATCCTTCGTGTTTTCAAAAATAAGGTTCTTGTCTTTAACGGCGTCATCATTGTAATTATTAATTACCTTATTAAGAAAATCTTCAGCCCTTTCTTTAACAGGATCTACAATGCTCAGCTGTACAACACTTGTTCGTTCGCCTACCAGTGTAACCCCCAAACGGCCTTTAAAGCCCATGGCTACTGAGCGAATCGGCTGTACAATTACTGTAACGTTAAAGGGATCATTATTGCCGGAATGATTAATAATGGTGAACGAATTTTTTCCAACCTTTATCTGTTGTCCAAAATTATATTTACCAATGGCTACATCCTTGGCAGTGTAAACCGTAAAATCATTACCGCCTGTTGACTCAACCTTATACGTTACATTTGAAGTAAGCTTATCCTGATTGGGAAATATTATTTTAATAGGGCTGGCTTTATAAAGATCCAGTGTTTTAACCATACCCTCGCTGGTGTATTTTATATTAAGTTCCAAATCCCGGACAGCAGACTCGACTATGCTTCGCGATTTTATAATCTCAATTTCATTATCAACTGTATTCTTAACCTTGCTTAGCATGTCCATCTCTCCAAGCGAAGCGAGTTCTGCCACCATGCCTCCTTTTTTATCATCTTTTACAAGAATAGTAGCTGTAGCACTGTATTGCGGAATAGTATAGCGCAGGTATGTATAGGCAAGGGTAAGGCAAGCCAGAGTCCCTAAAACAAACCAGTACCAATAAGACAGGTACTTGAAAATGTTCTCTTTCAGGTTAAAGCCCTTGGACTCATTATAAACGTGTTCCTGCTGCATTTGTATGTATTATCTGGTGGCTAAAGTTATAATGGCAAGCACCAATGATAGTGCTGAAAGCCCAACTGTGATGTTTGGCCCTATAACGGACGAGTTAACCCTTGTTTTATTTGGCTTTACATAAACAACATCATTATGTGCAAGATAATAATGAGGAGATTTTATGAAATCGCTATTGGTTAAATCTATGGTATTAATTGTTTGCACACCATCTTTCTCCCTTATAAGAAGTACCTCCTGCCTTTTACCGTAAATTGTCATGTCTCCGGCCTGGCTAAGTGCCTCCAGCAATGTAATCCGGTCACCACGCACAGCAACAGGGCCGGGCTTATTTACTTCCCCTAATACCGAAACCTTAAAGTTAATAACCCTCAGGTTAACGCCGGGATTAACAATATAATCTTTTAGAAGTGTCCTGATCTTTTCTTCCGCCTGAATCCTTGTAAGGCCTGCCAGCTTTATCTTACCAATAACAGGAAAATCAATTTCACCCTGCTGGTTTATCTGGTAGCTATATAGCTTGTCGTCTGCAGCGTTCCGGGTTTCTGTACTTTGAAGATTAAGGTACAGCAGGTTATATTCCTTTGCCAGTTCCGGCTCGTCGGCTGTAATTGTAATAAGGAGTTCATCATCGGGCTGTAGCGTATTCTCATAGTTGGAGAGGGCGCCGGCAGCTTCCGCAGGATTCTGAATATAAAGTATCTTCTTGTTAGATGCGCATGAAGTTAAGAAAATAACCATGCAAATCAATAGTATTTTCCCTACATTATTTACCTGTAAACTCATGGTGCAAATATATATTAATTTTAAAACAATTTACAGGTTATTCTTTAACGGCAACATTTTTGTCGAACTCGTTATAAACCGAATTCAGGCTGATGTATTCGGGTACTATCTTCTTCATAAGCATAACAATTTCCGGCCCTGAAAAAGTAGCCGCAGTATTAATTAGGCCATTAATAAGGCTATCAAGTTCCTCAAATTCATCACACACTTCCTGCGCTATCATTATCTTTTCATGATGGGTAGGAAGCGTCTTGGAGGTATCATTAAGCAGTTCCTCATACAGCTTCTCTCCCGGCCTAAGGCCTACAATCTTTATTTCAATATCTTTATCAGGCACAAACCCTGCAAGGCGTATCATTTTCTTGGCAAGGTCAATGATTTTGACCGGCTTACCCATATCAAAAATATAAATTTCACCGCCTTTACCCATAGAACCTGCTTCCAGCACCAGCTGGCAGGCTTCGGGAATAGTCATAAAATATCGTATAATATCGGGATGCGTAAGCGTTATAGGACCGCCTTCTTCAATCTGCCTGGTGAATAAAGGCACTACCGAACCATTAGACCCCAATACATTTCCAAATCTTGTGGTAATAAATTTAGTTTTGCAATCACTGTTGATAAACCGTAAATGATCCTGCATAGACTGCACATACTTTTCGGCAATGCGCTTACTGGCTCCCATAACATTGCTCGGATTTACAGCTTTATCTGTCGAGACCATTACAAAGCTGTCAACATTATACCTGCAGGCAAGATCGGCAAGTATCTTGGTCCCCATCACATTTACAAATATAGCCTGTGACGGATTCTCCTCCATTAGCGGCACATGCTTGTAAGCAGCGGCGTGATACACTACATCAGGACGATATTTGCTAAACACTGCATCCATCATTTCCCTGTTGCGAACATCTGAAATGACACTGCGTATGCGGGCACCAGTCTGAATTTTTTCAACATCAAGTGTCAGGTGGTGCAACGGTGTTTCAGCCTGGTCCAGCATGATTACCTTTTTGGGGCTGAACTGAATTACCTGGCGAACAATCTCACTTCCTATAGAGCCTGCCGCACCGGTTATAAGTACGGTTTTGCCCTTAAGCTGTGTAGATATTGAGTTATTATCAAGTACAATTGGCTTCCGCTCCAACAAATCCTGTATCTGGAAATTCTTTATCTTTTTAGAAATCTCCTTCTGGTCTTCCCAGTCGGATACCAACGGTACGGTATATACCTTATAATTGAACTCAAGGCATTCGTCAACTATGGCAAGTTTTTCTTCTTTGGTAAGGCTTTTATCAGCAATGATAAGTGCCTGCGCACCAAACACCCTCATAAGGGTAGAAGTTTTCTTTTTGTGCTGCAATATGGGCAGCCCCAATATCATTTTAGATTTGTTCTGGCTATACTTATCAATAAAGCCCACAAGCTTAAACCTGCCTGGCACTTCTGATTTTAATGCATTTGCTACTGCAATGGCATTAGCATCGGTACCATAAATAATGGCTTTTACAAGTTTTTTGCTTTGGGCGCTGTACAGGTAGTTTTCAAAAAACTGCTTAATAAGCACCCTGTAAAGAAACAGGCAACTAAAGGAAAATATAGCATTTATAAGGATACCTATACTAAGAAAAACAAGATCACCTGTTAAAGATTTATAAATTGTATTGAAAGTAAGCAGCAGGAAAGCAGCAGTAAACTGTGAGAAGAATATCTTTACCGCATCAATGTATGAAGAGTGGCGGATGATACCTGAATAGGTCCTGAAAACCCGGAAAGTAAAAAGGCTTATAAGCAGATAAACCGGTACGCTGATAATATAAAGGTGCGGCTTTACATATAAAATGCCCGTACGGTAAATAATCATGTATGACAATATACCCGTAATGGTTATTACCAGCAAGTCCAGCAGCAAAATAATCCACCGTGGCAAATATCCAAGATTATGTATCTTTTGCCACATTTTGGTATTATTCAGCGCATGCTCAACAGCACTACCTATATTATTTTTTCTCTTTTTCCCCAAAGTCAACACAATTTAAAGGTCCCCACCCTATTGTTGCGTAAATGTACAATATTTTAACATATTTATTTTACACTCATAAACAAATATTTTAGCCAAAATAATTAGTAATAACTTCTTTGATTCTTGCTCTTTCGTCATCGTTTAAATTAGATCCGGAAGGAAGGCAAAGGCCGTTATCAAATAATTTTTCAGATACTTTAGTTCCGTAATACGGGTATTTTTCAAATACCGGCTGCAGGTGCATCGGCATCCACAGCGGCCTGCACTCAATATTCTCCTGCTCCATTGCCAGCCTTAGCCCTTCGCGTGTTTTGCCACCGCTTTTTTCCGGGTCAATAACAATTGATGTAAGCCAGTAATTAGAGAAATAATTACCATCCGGCTCTTCATGCAGTGTTACTGCATCGTTATCAGCAAACAGTTCGGCGTAAAAACTATGCATACTCCTTCGCAACGCCACATGGTCATCAAGCACTTCCATCTGCCCACGGCCAATACCGGCGCATATGTTGCTCATCCTATAATTGTAACCAACCTCACTATGCTGATAGTGCGGCGCGTAATCGCGCGCCTGTGTTGACAGGAATACTATTTTATCTTTTTCTTCTTTGGTTTTTGTAACTATCGCGCCTCCGCCCGAAGTTGTTATGATCTTATTACCGTTAAATGAAAGAACGCCGATGTTGCCAAATGTACCACACTTACGGCCTTTATAGCTGCTACCTAACGCCTCAGCACTATCCTCAAGTACAGGTATATTATAGTGCGATGCAATTTTTTCAATTTCCTGTATTTTATAAGGCATCCCGTATAAATGTACCGCAATAATAGCTTTAGGCTTTTTCCCTTTTGCTATCCTGTCCTTTATAGCCTCCTCAAGCGCTTCAGGACATATATTCCAGGTATCTTTTTCACTGTCAATAAAAACAGGGGTGGCGCCAAGATACATAATTGGATTTGCCGATGCAGAGAAAGTCATACTCTGGCAGATTACCTCATCACAGGGCTGTACACCAAGCAATATTAAGCCTAAGTGTATGGCTGCGGTACCGGAACTTAAAGCGCCTACAAAAGCATTTTGCCCGATGTAGTTTTCTAAATCCTGCTCAAAACCTGTTACATTAGGCCCAAGCGGGGCAACCCAGTTAGTATCAAACGCCTCCTGAACATATTTTTGTTCACTGCCACCCATGTGCGGACTTGACAGCCATATTTTAGTATTGCTCATATATGAGATAAAATTTAGTGCAAAAGTATATTAATTATGTCTTCTTTTTATTGTACAAAAAGATTCTAATCCTATTTAATTGTTAATCTTTCCTCCTGTAAGTGTTAATAAAATAATTTTTATATCATACAGCAGGTTTTGCTTCCTTAAGTACTCCAGGTTTATGCGGACTTTATCAGGAAAAATAACCTCATCATTGTAACGCTGAGGATCAGGCTGGCTGGCAAGCAGTTCTTCCTCATCCGCATATTTCAGGCTGGCAGGGCCCGTTATTCCGGGTCGTAATGCTAACAGTTCCCTTGCCTCTCCTTCAAGTTTATCATAGTAGCCGGGCACATCAGGCCTGGGCCCTACAAGGCTCATTTCTCCCATAAGGACATTCCATAGCTGAGGAAGTTCATCAGCTTTTGTACGCCGTAAAAAAAAGCCAAATTTTGTAGGCAGGCTGCTCCCGTCCTTCATGGTGCGTATTTTCAGTATCCTGAATATTTTGCCATGCTGCCCCACCCTGTCCTGCAGGAATAATCCTGAGGCAGTAGTATCAATTGACGCAATTACAATAAGTACAAGTAGTAGCGGCCACAGGATGAGCAGCGCGAAGAGGGAGATTGCAAAATCAAAAAGCCTTTTCAAAATCTTCTGCCACAGGACATTTATACATTTATATTATAAAAATCCTTGTACCAGGCTACAAAATTGCCCAATCCTGTCTTTATAGATGTTTCCGGATGAAATCCTGTAACTTCAGACAATGCGGCAACGTCAGCATAAGTGGCATATACGTCTCCAGGCTGCATTGGCAGGAAGTTTTTTACTGCTTTTTTGCCTATAGCATCTTCAAGCGTTTCAATAAACTCCATCAGTTTAACAGGAGTATTGTTACCTATATTATAAATTCTGTAGGGCGCGAATGACGTTGAAGGGTCAGGATTAAAATTATCAAACTTTTCATTAGCCAAAGGAGGCTTATCCATAAGCCTCACAATACCTTCTACAATATCATCAATGTATGTAAAATCGCGCATGAGGTCACCCTGATTAAAAACATCGATAGACTCGCCCTCTATAATCTTTTTTGTAAAACCAAAGTAAGCCATATCCGGCCTGCCCCATGGCCCGTAAACGGTAAAAAATCTAAGGCCTGAAGCGGGGATACCGAAAAGGTGTGAATAGGTATGAGCCATAACTTCGTTTGACTTCTTAGTGGCAGCATACAAGCTTATAGGATGGTCTGTATGGTCCTGCA
>JAEWKB010000191.1 GCA_023386255.1 Bacteroidota bacterium | reverse complement strand
AAACAAAACCCACAAAAGTATTTATTGTGCATGGCGAAAACCAGCCTGCCGACGAGCTGCGAATCAGGATTGCAGAACGCTATGGCTTTGAGGCAAGCGTACCATTGATGGGAACAGAGATTGAACTTTAATAAAAAAGCCCTGATTTTACAGGGCTGTATGAGCTAAAGGCTTGGCTATAGTAAAGTTGTTGGGCAAACATATGCAGAACGCGGAACCGTTGTTTTAGCTAATGCTGCAAATCCGCCTTCAACATCGCTAAAATTATTATAACCTCTTTGTTTAAGTATAGAGGCAGCTATCATGCTGCGGTATCCGCCTGCGCAGTATAATATAAAGGGCTTATCTTTCGGTATTTCAGTAAGGTGCTCATTCAACTTATTTAGAGGGATGTTTTTTGCACCAATAACGTGCTCTGACTCAAACTCGCTTTTCCTCCTTACGTCAAACAGGATAATATGTTTGTTGTATTTATTATTCTCAAAAGTCTTGGCGGAAATCCTCTTTACCATATCAACCTCTTTTCCGGCAACTTTCCAGGTACCAAAACCGCGCTCCAGGTAGCCTATAGTGTTATCATACCCTACCCTTGAAAGCCGGATCATAGACTCTTCTTCCTTACCCGGGTTACAAACCAGCAGGATTTCCTGGTTAATGTCAGTAATTAACTCCCCTACCCAATTGGCAAAACTGCCATCCAGCCCTATATTGATGCTGTTAGGTATAAATCCTCTTGCAAACTCATCTGCACTGCGCGTATCCAGCACTAAAGCGCCGGTAGCATTGGCTAACGCTTCAAATTCATCAGCATCCAGTGGCTGCATTGCTTTTTTCAGGACAGTATCAAGAGCAGTATAGCCATTAATGTTCAATAATACATTCTTAGGAAAATAACCCGGTGGGGTTGTAAGCCCTGTAAGCAGTTCGGTAACAAATTCGTCTTCGGTCATATCAGCACGAAGTGCATAATTCACCTTTTTTTGATGACCTAAAGTGTCGGTTGTTTCCCTGCTCATCATTTTACCACAGGCACTGCCCGCGCCGTGATTGGGGTAAATGATGAGTCCGTCATTTAAAGGCATTATTTTTTCCCGAAGAGAATGGTAAAGAAGCCTGGCCAGCTTGTCCTGAGTCAGGTCGGCCACCACGTGCTGTGCAAGGTCGGGCCTTCCTACATCTCCAATAAAAAGTGTGTCGCCTGTAATAATTCCATGTTCATTACCCTGCTCATCTATTAATAAATATGTGGTGCTTTCCATGGTGTGCCCGGGTGTATGTATCGCTTTCACTTTACATTTCCCAACGTTAAAAACCTGGCCGTCTTCGGCTATAGTCGCCTCATATGCCGGCTTGGCTCCGGGGCCAAAAACAATTTCAGCCCCTGCTTTTGCCTTAAGGTCCAGATGCCCGCTCACAAAATCAGCATGAAAGTGGGTTTCAAATACATATTTTATTTTAGAATTGTCTTTAGCAGCCCTGTCAATATACGGCTGTACCTCACGAAGCGGGTCAAATACAGCAGCTTCCCCTTCGCTTTGAATATAATAAGCCGCATGGGCAAGGCATCCTGTATAAATCTGTTCTACTTTCATATTATTATAGCTTAGGGTGTAAAACTACCTAATGTTCAGCATGCAAAATATGACGGTTATCATCTCTGACACTACTTTTCAACCGGTACAAAACGGGTTATTAATACTTTAGAGGTTTCTAAAAGTAAAATCACCACTAAAGCGGCGGCGGCGGTATAGCACCATCCCCACAATGATAATGAAGCTGTTTTTAAAATTGTTTGGGCCCACGGAAGAGATACAACGGCAACCTGCAGGACCAACAGCAGGACAATGGTTACCGACAAAAATGTATTTTTATGCACTACGCCTTTGAAGACACTCTTAGTAAGGCGTTTTAACAGGAATGCGTTACCAAGCTGCGAAAAGCACAACATACTGAAAACCATTGCCTGCTGTTGCCCAATTGTAAAGCCCTGCCTGCCCGCAATGTATTGCAGCCCTATTGCTCCTGCCGCCATTATTAAACCTGAAATAAGGATGCGGAATAGCATTCCGCCTGAGAAAAAACTTTCGTTTACGGGCCGCGGCGGCTGTTCCATAATATCTGCAGCAGCGGGTTCTGCCGCAAGTGCAACACCCGGAAGTCCGTCAGTTATAAGGTTAATCCATAATATATGGATGGGAAGCAAAGGGATGGGAAGCCCGAATACAGGGGCAAAAAGCACTACAAGTATTTCTCCCAGATTGCAGGACAGCACATACAGGATAAACCTTTTGAGATTGCTGTATATCCTCCGCCCTTCCTTTACTGCTTTAACAATAGTGGCAAAATTATCGTCCAGCAAAATAAGGTGCGCAGCCTCTTTTGACACTTCAGAGCCTGTGATGCCCATAGCTATGCCTATGTTTGCCTGTTTGAGTGCGGGGGCATCATTAATCCCATCGCCGGTCATGGCAACAAACTCACCATTTTCCTGGAGGGCTTTAACTATCCTGAGTTTATGTTCAGGCGAAACCCTTGCATATACAGAAATTTCACTTACTATTGCTGCAAGCTCACTATCACTTAAACCGGCCATTTCTTTTCCTGTAAGCGATTTGGGCTCACCATCACCAATTGCCAGCTTTTTGGCTATTGCTATGGCAGTAAGGGGCTGGTCGCCTGTTATCATTACAGTTTTAATACCGGCTGTACGGCATTGCCGAAGAGCATCAAGCACTTCTTCCCTTGGCGGATCTATAAGCCCGGCAATACCCAGAAAATTTAAGTTGGTTTCCAGTGCATGATTTATAACAGCAGGTTTATAATCAAATATTTTATAGGCAAAAAATAAAACCCTTAATCCATCGGCTGCCCACTCCCGGTTGATGTTCAATATTCCCTTAATTTTCTCACCATTATAATTCGGCGAAAGTGCTTCAGCTATTTTTACAGGTGCTCCTTTTACAAGCAAAAGATATTTATCACCATATCGGTGCAGGGTGCTCATGCGCATGCGTTCAGAATCAAAAGGAAGCTCTTCTACAATCGGCAGCTGCTGCTTTACTGTGTGTATATCAAGACCGCACTGCATAGCATATTGTACAAGGGCAACTTCGGTAGCTTCGCCTAACAAAGTGTCCTTATCACGGCTCTTTACGCTGTTGTTTAAAAGTAAATTGTAAAGAAAAAATTCCTTTACTCCTGCCGCATGCCACACCTTTTCCACCTTCATCTTATTAAAGGTGAGCGTGCCGGTCTTATCAGTGCATATATAAGTAACCGAACCTAGCGTTTCAACAGCAGGAAGCTGCCGCACAAGAGCCTTCCCGGCTGCCATCTTTCCGGCACCCCTGGACAATGCTATAGTAATGACTGCAGGAAGCGCCTCAGGAAGGGCCGCCACAGCCAGAGACACCGCAGTAAGGAAAATAGGAAGGAAAGGCTGGCCACGGTACAACCCAAATACAAAGATAATCAGGCAAATAAAAATAACCGCAATAACCAGTTGCCTGCTAAAAACGGAAAGCCGTACGTGTATTGGTGTTTTTTGCGGCTTATGTTCAAGCAGCGTTGCAATTTTGCCTGTTTCGGTTTGCATGCCCGTTGCAGTTACAATCATTTTTGCCGTACCGTTACTGGCTGATGTTCCTTTAAACAGCATGTTATTAATATCTGCAGGAAGGAGGCCTTCGCCTTTTATGGCAGCTGTGGTTTTGTAAACCGACTGGCTTTCGCCCGTAAGCAAAGATTCATCTGCTTCAAATGCGCTAACCTTAAAAAGCCTTCCGTCAGCCGGTATAATATCACCCGCATTTATAATGACCACATCGCCCGGTACTAAATTTTCAGCCTCTGTCAGTTGTGCTTTTCCTTCACGTACCACCATTGCAAAAGGCGCTGACAGCTGCTTTAATTTTTTAACCGCCTCCTCTGCCTTATATTCCTGATAGAAACCCAATGACGCATTGAGCAGGAGTATCACCAGGATAACATAGCTGTCAGTCCTTTCACCTGCAATGAAGGATATTACTGCTGCTACAAACAATACAATAATAATCAGGCTTTTAAACTGGGAGAAAAATACTTGATATACAGAGCGGCCACTTTTTTCAGTTATTCGGTTAAGCCCGTATTCCTTCTGTCTTTCTTCAGCAGTTGCACTATCAATCCCTTTTGGTGAAGTTGAAAGCCTTTCAAAAACTGTCTCTATAGATTCCAGATACCAATCGCTCATATTAAACCAGGCTTATAATGTTCCTCAATAACTCCATTATGAAGTGCTTCTTGCTTTACCTCATCCTTCATACAATAGATATGTGCTATTTGCCTACTTATGTTACCAAAAATTACCATATTATATAGTAACCGGGAGCAGAGCACAAAAGTACAGGTGGTTTTAAATTAAATAAATGATTCTTATCACATGCTTATTTAGCTTTTTACGGTTTGGGTGACAGGCATCATAGTATCCTTAAAAACAGCACAATATTTTAGCGGAAAATAATTTTATGAAAACCCTTACCAAGATTATTGTTGTGGCCCTTTTAGCTATAAACGGACTAACCGCCACATATGGAGGATTCAGCCTTATGGTTCATCCTGATGGCAGCGGGCTGGGCCTTCCGCTGGATCTGCTGCAGGATACGCCCTTCTGCAATTATTTTATACCGGGCCTTTTACTGCTGCTTACCAACGGTGTTTCGAGCCTTTTTATCGGCTGGCTATTTATAACAGCTAAACACAACACCTATTGGCTGATAAAGGTACAGGGGCTGTTGCTGATAAGTTACATAGGCATCCAGGTGATGATGATTGATGTAGTGGTGCCGCTCCATGTTATATGTGGGGGCGCCGCACTGCTAATGATAATTTTGGGTTACTTATGTGAGCGCCCTGCAAAAAAGATGATGATCCCGTAGGGTGATGCCAGTCATTTTTTGGTAATGATTACAATAATAATATTGCGGCAATGAAGCGGCTTACAACTATGAAATATATAATTGTCATATTTTCTACATGCATATTTGTAGTACAACTGATTACACGGGCGGAACAGCCCGTACAGCATATTACGCAGGTGTTGCAGGAGCCTTTGCATATAGCACAGGCCGATGTAGATAATTTTGTAAGCCATTACCCCAAATATAAAAAATTCAAAAACAGCCTTACATCACTATACAGCAAAGACAGCAGCTTTATATGGTATGACAGCAACGGGCTTAAGGATTTTGCCCGGGTAGTTTATAATAATGCCGGGCAACTGGAAAAGGAAGGGCTGCCGGCTGCTTTTCCTTATGCTGAAAAGTATACCTCAATATTCGAAGGAAGTGAGATGGCGGAATCTACGCCTGAAAACGAATTATTAATTAGTGCTTTATACCTGTATTATAACAATAAAGTGTATGGCGGCCTTGGAATTGATGACAGCCGCAGGACAGGGTGGCTCCTGCCTCGTGAGAAGTTATGTTTTACAGATTATCGGGACTCTGTAATTACTGACAAGCCACACAAACTGTTCTCACAATATGCAAATCTTAAAAAAGCACTGGAACGCTATCTTGCCATTGAAAAATACGGCGGCTGGGATAGCATTGAAATACGGAAGGAGGAACTGCCCCTGGCTCCCGGAGATACATCGGCTACAATAGGCCGGATAAGGAAAAGGCTATATACAGAAGGCTATCTTACAAACAATTCGGGCAGCAGTATGTATGATAGCGAATTAAAACAAGCTGTTAAAAAGTACCTTGAAAAGCAGTATAAAAACAGCGACAGCCTTATTACTCCTGACTTCATTGCAGATTTAAACATAAGCATAACCGAACGGATAAAATGCATTGCCGTAAACATGGAGCGCTGCCGCTGGATACCCGCCGAAACAAACCGCTCAGCGGAATTTATAGC
>JAEWKB010000055.1 GCA_023386255.1 Bacteroidota bacterium | reverse complement strand
ACTAAACTCAATAACGCTTTCTGCCATCATGTATTTAGGGAAAAGTTCTTTTACTTCATAAAGTTTTTGTGCATTAAAATCAGCTTTGTCTCCATTGGTGGATAACTTTTGCAGCAGGATCTCCTTACGGTCGATCTTAACGGTAAGAACCTGATTGTCGCGGTAAAAATAAAGTTTTGTGTCGGCATCAAAAACTTCATAGGGCTTGCTAACAGTGTAGCTGTAATCTTTCGACAGGTCTTTTTGGGCATAGGCAAATCCTATATTTAACAGGACAGCAAGTAGCATTAATGTTTTTTTCATTGTAGGTGAATTAGTAAATTGGTGGTGCAAGTATATGAAAACCAATTGTTATATTTTGTAATATTTTAAGAATTTATTAGTAAACTTGTGATGCATGGTTTATTTACAATTTCATTTATGAAAAATTTTATCATTTTTATCCTGTTGGTATTAGGTGTGTCGGCATATGGACAGGATGCACCAATAAACCCTGAGTATATTGATGCTTTGAAAAAATTAAAAAATGAAGCAACTGATACATTATCGGCTGAATATTTTTACAACCGTGCCGGCATTAAATATGACTTTGGAAATTACACCGGCTCTATTGAAGATTCCGATAGAGCGCATAAGCTAAACCCAAGCAGCCCAAAGGTACTTTACAACCGTGGGCTATCGAAACTGGAACTTAGGCAGTACAGAGATGCACGGGATGATTTTTCGGCAGCAATTAAAATAGATCCTAAAATGGTCAGCGCCTATAACAATCGTGCTATTTGTAAATACCTCCTCAAGAAATACCAGGCTGCAATTGATGACTGTAACAAAGCTATTGAAATTGATCCTAAATATGCTTTTGCTTACCATAACAGAGGACTCGCAGAAATTGAGCTCGGCCTTATAAACAACGCCTGTGAAGATTTTAAGATATCTTATAAGCTTGGCGATGAACGAAGCCTGAAAGCTCTTGAAAAATTTTGCCAATAATCAGCCCACTGTTTTATCGCTTTCTTTAGATTTGCAATCCATTGAAAAAAGACTCGGATGGGAATGTTTGTAATAAGCAGGCGGGTAAACGGCGAATATAAATTTGTATTCACCAACAGGAAAGGTAAAACTATTTTTACCAGCATCAGCTATAAGCAAAAGCCTGATTGTGAAGAAATGATTGCCGCCATACGCGATAACCTGGCCCAGTTTACTTTTACCAAAAATACTGCAGCTTCAGGAAAGCATTTATTCAGGCTCTCAAAAGGGGGGCTTGTGCTGGCTACCAGCCGTAAATACACTACACCGCTCTTGCTACAAAAAGGTATAGATGAAATTTTTAAATATATGCCTAAAGCAGAAATACTGGATTTCTCTGAAAATGAATTTGTTTTCCCTGATGTGGAAACAGTTTTTACAGAAGAGGCTTAAACCCTTACCACACCCCTGAAGCCCCTCGCCGCATAGTAGGATTCTGCACCATTATGATAATAAAACACAGTATTATATCGCTTATCACAAAACACAGCTCCGCCCAGCTTCCTGATACTGTCAGGCGTTTTTACCCAGCTTGAGGTTTTAGTATCAAAATTTCCCAGCTGCTGCAGTTCACGATACTGTTCTTCAGTTAAAATTTCAATTCCCATTTCGGCGGCCATGCCTACTGCACTGTGTTTCGGCTTATGCTCTTTCCTGCTATCAAGCGCTTCAGGATCGTAGCAAACGCTCCTGCGCCCTTTAGGGCTTTCAGCCGAACAGTCATAAAAAATATATTCACCTGTACTCTTATCAAATCCCACAACATCAGGTTCACCTTCGGTTTCTTCCATCTGGTCCAGGGTCCACAATTTTTCAGGATTCGCTTCTATCCGCGCCTGTACATCACTCCAGTTCATGCCTTTATGACGGTTCATGTTCTTTTCAAAACGTGCTTTTAGCACCTTGAGTAGTGAAGTGGTTTGTTCAGCAGAAAGTTTTTTATCCATATCCATTAATTTACAGATAATGCAATTTACTAAGAATTTACCTGCCTTGAAAACAAAATTCGCGGTGCAGCACCAGGAGATTTTTATTTATTGTTTTCAGCGTACTTCTTAAAGTTATCGAGTATTGATTGCCAGCCTGCCCTCTGCATATCTTCAGGATGCGTATTTTCAGCTTCAAAGGTCTCTTCAATATAAGTTCCGTTATCTTTATCTGAAAAATTTACCTCCACCTTTCTGCCATCATCCATTATATATGCCAGAGTTTCATTAGGAACCACTTTGTTGTATGTTCCTCCAAAGTCAAAACCCATACTTCCGTCTTTTGCTTCCATACGGGTGGTGAACCTTCCGCCCTCCCTCAAGTCGTTCTCTGAGTGTGGCGAATGCCAGTCGTCTGATGCGTTATTCCACTTTGTTATGTGCTGTGGGCTTGTCCAGAGTTCCCATACCTTTTCAGGAGTTGCATTTACTTGTGCTGTTACAGTAATGTTGGTTGCCATAATTTTATGTTTTAATGTTACTAATTTACATAACAAAGCAACAATATAGAAATCAAACTAATGTGGGGCAAATACGCCAACTTAGGGTGGTGGGACCGACATTAAAACTAATCATCCTCAGGCGGCGAGTCTATATATTCCATAAAAAATACCTGATAATGCAGGTTGTCGCCCAGCGGCCTTGCATGGTTGGCAAGCTTCAGGCGCTTAATCATTTCCAAGATAAATTCAGGTTTGCTATCCGCTCCTTCCGCAGCTGTTAAGCCAACAACGGCATAGCTTGAGAATGTTTGGGGCTTATCAAGCTTTTCATGCATTTCGTTAGATAATACAAAACCGCCTTCATATATGGCAACAATATCTTTAGCGGTTACCTGTTGTGCGGCATCAAAAAATGCATCAGGAACATAGCCTTTATCTGCTTTAAGTTCTTCACCTCCGGGTATGTGGAAAATAGCTTTGCAATGTAGCATTTCGATATATAAAACATTAAAATTACAAAACCTTGCTTTACTTTAATAATTTAAATCGGTAATTAATAAAGTTTCAAATATGTTGATTGCGTTGTATTTATTTATAAACCCTCCCTTCACACTCCCAATTAAATGCGAGTATCGTATCTTTTTGTGGATATAGAAAATCAATTCTCCTTTGCGCTTTATAATCGTGTCCCCTACTTCTATTTTATCTGCATATAAATCCCACCATCTATAACTAGTTTCGGAAACACAGTCGCATTTTTTACCAGTATCAGGATTAACCCCTCTAAAATTAAAAAAATTATCTTTAATGTCAGGACGTTGCAAGACCACTAACTTGCATTGATCATTAGCTAAATTTTCCCTCCATAGCTCGCAATCAATGCACGAGTTAAATATCGAAAAGAACAATATATAGAATACTATATTTATTTTTTTATACTCCATCTTAATGTGCTATATGTTTTCTTGATACTCCCTCCGTACGAAGGTAAGTAATTCACCCTAAATTCTGTGCTCCGCCTGTCGCACTATTATCTTTTTGAATCAGAATTGGTGCTGTAACAAAACAATACAATGAGTAAAAACAAAAAAACCGCAACATCATCTGCTGCGGTTTTTACCTGTGGAGAAGATGGGAGTCGAACCCCACCTTTTCAACCCGCGTGGTTGCTGGGTTTTGTATAAATTTGGTTGGATGTGCCACGATTTTGCCACAAACTTAACCTGCTTAACTTGCTGATTTAAAGAACGGTATAATTTCCCTACAAAGATACAAAAAAGTTAAGTTTATGGTGGTGATGGCTCACTATTTCTACATAGTAACTATGCCTTTTTACAGCATCCATCAAGGCCATCGTAGGCAACAGGATCTGCTTTTATTTCATCGGCATCATAGCCAAGCTTGCTTATTGCCATCTTAATTTTAGCTATATCTGTCTTCTTTGTATTGTAAGTCACTTTGATAGTCATTGCCTTGTCATCAAGAACAACCATCTGCACTCCCTTTTCCTTCAGAAGTGCCTGATTGAATTTTGGCCCACAGGTCTCGCATGCCTTGCAATGGTCGCAATAGATAGCTGTTTTTATGGTTGCTGTCTGGATTGTCTTCTTATCCTGTGCAGAAACAGCGTTAATGCATAAAAGTAAAGTGAAGGCCAGAAGGAATGTTTTTAAGATTGATTTCATTGTCGTGTTTTAAAAGTTGTGGGTAAATATACTGATTGATTTTATAATTTCATTTTCTGGATGCGGACCGCATTCAGTATTGCCAGAAGGGCAACACCAACATCAGCAATAACTGCCTCCCAAAGGTTAGCTACTCCACCAGCCCCTAGAGCAAGTACCAGGACTTTAACCGTCATTGCAAGTATGATGTTCTGCCATACGATTCGCTTGGTCAGCTTTCCGACTTTTATGGCGGTGACGATCTTAGACGGCTGGTCATTCTGTATAACAATATCCGCAGTTTCAATGGTTGCATCACTGCCAAGGCCGCCCATGGCAATGCCCGCATCAGCTAAGGCGACAACCGGTGCATCGTTAACCCCGTCCCCGACAAATGCGATGCGCTTGCCCTGGTCTTTCAACTGCTGTACCTTTTCAACCTTTCCTTCCGGCAGCAGATCGCCATATGCATTATCAATGCCCAACTCCTTTGCCACCTGCTGTACAACAGCCTGCTTGTCTCCCGAGAGCATTACCGTCTGAACCCCCAGCTTGTGCAGCTCCCTGATAGCCTGAGGGGCATCCTCCTTAATCTTGTCAGCAATGGTGATATGCCCGCTGTATTTATTGTCTATAGCAACAACAACAATGGTGTACACAATTGCGTCTACTGCCTGCGGGTATTCAATGTTAAATTTCTTCATCAATTTGGTATTGCCGGCAAGGACTTCTTTTCCTCCGATAGTACCCTTGAGCCCGTGCCCAGAAATCTCTTCAACGTTCGAGATCGAAATTCCCTGTAGTGCTTCTTTGCCCGTGTGCTCCACGATAGCAAGGCCAATAGGATGCGTGGATTGGCTCTCCAGCGCAGCTGCTGTTCTGAGTAGTTCTTCCTCCGGAATGCCCTGAGTAGCCACTTCCTGTACCTTGAAAATACCTTCAGTAAGCGTGCCTGTTTTGTCCATTACCACTACATTTACCTCTGTCATAACATCCAGGAAGTTAGAGCCTTTAAAAAGGATGCCTTTGCGGGAGGCAAGGCCGATACCCCCAAAATAGCCAAGCGGTATGGAAACCACTAAAGCGCATGGGCAGCTTATTACGAGGAATACCAAGGCTCTGTAAAACCATACCCTGAAAATATAGTCCTCTACAAAGAAGTAAGGGACAAGGCAGACTGCAAGCGCCAGGGCAAAGACGATTGGAGTATATACTTTGGCGAAGCGGCTGATAAAGAGCTGCGTCTGGGATTTGCGGGCGGTGGCGTCCTGCACCATCTCCAATATCCTGCTGAGTTTGCTGTCTTGGAACAGAGCAGTAACCTTAACCTCGGCCACGGTATTAAGATTGATCATACCTGCATAAATCTTTTCACCCTTAGCCTTTGTATCTGGCTTGCTTTCTCCTGTCAGCGCAGCAGTGTTGAAGGAAGCCTTCTCTGAAGAAAGCTCACCGTCAAGGGCCACCTTTTCGCCGGGCTTTACCTGTATCACTTCACCAACTTGTACCTCCTTTGGATGTACTACTTCAGACTTGCCGTTGCGCAGGACGGAAACCTCTTCGGGCCGCACATCAAGCAAGGCCTTAATGCTCCTTTTTGCCCTGTTGACCGCACTATCCTGAAACCATTCCCCAATAGAATAGAAAGCCATTACCGCCACGCCTTCGCTATAAGAGCCGATAGCAAAGGCACCAATGGTCGCCACGCTCATAAGGAAGAACTCATTAAAGAAATCAAAGCGCATCGCTTTACGCCACGCCATATACATTACATTATATCCTGCTAAGAGATAGGCCACTGCGTAGATAATAAAATTAAGGGGGAATTCGGGGTTGTATTCGAAAGCGTATTCAAGCCCCAGCATGGTAAATAATATGGCTATGGCCGCAAGCAGCGGTAAATGTTCTTTCAACTCTTCTGCTTCTTTCGCCGAAGACGATGAAGCAGGGCTATTAATACTATTGTTCGTTTGCATATCTGTTCATAATATAGTGAATGTGTTACAATCTGATTTTTAAGCCCGCATTAATAACAAAACCATCTAAGGGTGCATAAATATCTCTGAAAACAGGATTATCCCTTGTTCCTGTGTAGATGCTATCAAACCTCGTTTGCCTTGTATCGGTAAAATTTTCGAAGTTTATATATACCGAGAAATTCTCCCATAGCTTCTCAGCCATAAAGCCAAAAATCCAATAGTCTTCCCCAGTAGCCCCATCATTTAGTTGTTGTGTCCCATAGTAATAGGCCTCTAGTCCAACCTTCCACTTATCTTCCAATTCATACATCAACACATTGTTTATCCGGTGTTTTGCAGTCAATGGGTGTTGTGTGGTAACGTTGCCTTCCCTGACTTTGGCATCTGTGTAGGTATAACCTAAAAACAAGTTGAAATCTTCGTAGCCGATCTTTATGTTTGTCTCTGTTCCTTTAGTGTCGATAAAACCATCAGAATTGATGAATTGAAGATTAGCATTGGGCAGCGATTCCAGAAGCAGCGGGTCATTTATAAACGTATAAAAAAACAGTTGATTTACGTTTAGCGAAATAACATCAGCTATTCGGGTCTTGTAATTAACATCGAAGTTCCCGCCATAACTTTTTTCCAATTTATTAAAGTCGCTGTCAATAGGCAAGACATTCTGATACTGTATCCTTTCGCTTTCCTCTGTAAAAATTGTGGGTGTCTTATACCCTAATCCGCCACCCAGGCGTGACGTTAATTTATCCGTTATGGTAAACTGAGCTGAAAATCTTGGTAAAAACACAAAGCCATAGTCAACTATATAATCGCCTCGTACTCCCGTTTCAAGGCTTAGCCAATCCGACGCTTTAACCGTATTCTGGATGAATAAGCC
>JAEWKB010000012.1 GCA_023386255.1 Bacteroidota bacterium | reverse complement strand
AATCCACACTGCATGGGAAAACTCTGCCGTAGCACATGCCAAGGTACTGCAAAAAACAGCCGGTGAAGGCATTAACCTGCACTACAAAAATCCTGCAGTAAACCTAAGCCATATCAAGAACATGACTACTGATTTTGGTATGCTTCAGTTTTCGAAACTTAACAAGCCCGACATTAACTCAGGCTATACACTTGATGATAACGCACGTGCCCTTATTGCCATGTGCCAGCACTACAAGCAATATCGCAATGCGGAGTCACTGAAGTACATTAACATATACCTGAACTTTATTGATTACTGCCAGCTTGAGGACGGAAGGTTCCTTAACTACGTAGACTACAACACCAACTTTACTACACAAAATAATAACGAGAACCTGGAAGACAGTTCAGGCCGTGCCATGTGGGCTTTGGGATATGTAGTGTCATTATCTAACATTCTGCCTGAAGAAATTGGTAAAAAAGCGGAGGGCATGTTCCAGAAAACTCTTTCGCTTACCAAAAACATACACTCTACCAGGGCTATGGCATTTATTATCAAAGGCCTGTACTACTACAACCGCCATGTAAAAGATGCCGATAACCTGCTGTACATAAAATTGTTTGCTGACAGGCTGGTACAAATGTATCGCCATGAGGCTGACAAGGAGTGGAAATGGTTTGAAGGCTACTTAACCTATGCTAACAGCGTACTGCCTGAAGCCTTGTTGCTTTGCTATGCTATTACCGGTAACGATACGTATAAGGATATAGCTAAAGAATCGTTCGATTTCCTGCTGTCTGTAATTTTTACTGATGATTCTATTAAAGTAATTTCTAACCGTGGCTGGTACTTTAAAGGTAAGAACAAGGAGCAGTTTGGTGAGCAGCCTATTGATGTGGCTTACACCATTTTTGCACTGCGTAAATTTCACGATATATTTAAGGAAGAAGAATACCTTAACAAAATGGAGAATGCCTTTAACTGGTTCCTTGGCAATAACCACCTTAACCAGGTGGTGTACAACCCTTGTACCGGCGGATGCTTTGACGGCCTTGAAGAACACAGCGTAAACCTTAACCAGGGTGCTGAGTCAACCGTTAGCTACCTTATGGCAAGGCTTACCATAAACAAGTACTTTGGCAACCCTGACACGACATACTTCAGGAGGAGGAACAAAGCTGCAAAAGTTGCGGCAATGTAATTGACCATTTTGTATATTTCATATATAGTTCAAGCAGAAAGCCGGTTTATCACCGGCTTTTTCTTTTCCTGTACAAACACTAATAAAAAAGCCTGTGCAATTGCACAGGCTTTAAAGCTATTAAGGCAGATTATTTTTCTATTGTCTGTATGTCAGCTCCGCCATTGGTTTGCAGTGCGCTCATAACAGCATTATAATCTGAAGTATCTAATGTGTTTGCAAAATAGCCAGGCACACGTACAATCCTGAAGATCTGGTTTTGTGTTAGCTCAGGAAGTGCAGTTAGGTCTGCCAGGTCATTTGAAGCCATAAAAATCTCAACATCATTGGCGGTAAAATTAAAATCATAATCAACTTCACCTCCACCAGGAAGGAAAATGGTACGTGGTATCTGCTGCCATACATCAAACCCGTCAACATTATCAAGCCTGTACACCAATACTACATCTGAATCAAAGGTAGGTCCTGCAAATTCATAGAAAATTGTAAAGTTGTTAGACGGAAGGAAATCAACATTTGTAATTTCAATTACCTGGCTGATAGTGTCGTTATCCGGATCATCATCCGAGCAACCTGTAAAAGCGGCCATTCCGGCCATGGCTAAAAATAGAAATATCTTCTTCATAATATTAAAATGTTTTATTGTCATAAAGTTAATTCCAAAAACTGCACCAAAAATTAAATTTATCAGAAAATTAGTTAAAAAAGATTTGGATACCTTTGTACTACTATGGAGACAAATTTAAAATTATACATGGTTTTACTGGGCTGCACGCCCAAAGGAAGGCTTACGGAACAGCACGATATTTTTTTCGGAATCGGCACATCCGTAGAAGCATTAAAGCCGGACATGTACCGCTTTTGGCCTGACGGTGGACAGCTGCATGTGGACTCATGGCGGGAAGTAACTCATGTAGGTAATCATAAGATTTCTATAGTACCCAAAGCCGAGGGAGTACCCGGTGAACAAAAGCTGTTCTTTGTAAACCTGGGCGGGTATAAGCCGGGAGAATTTGAAGAGTATCACTACAAAACGGTAATAGTGGGGCAAACAATGGCTGATGCCGTTAAACAGGCTAAACAGAGTACTTTCTACAAGCATTATGGCTTTAAAGGCGCTACGTCGCACATTGACGATAAATATGGCATTGATGTAGATGACATGCACAAGGTTGAGGATATACTGGCCCCGCACTTTAAGGAGCAATACCACATATATATTACTCCAACTGATAATCCAGCTGAAGACGAACTGCACATAGGCTACCTGAAGCTTGGCCCTAAGATAAAGATCTAGTAATTTAAAGTCTGATTATCTGAAAGTCTTGAGGTCTGAAAGTCTGCTTCTTACTTCTTCTTGATCAGTTTAAAAGAAAAATTGAAGTAGTCCTGCAGCCTTATGTAGTACAACCCATCGGCAATATTGCTAATATCTATCTCATTTTTAGGGCTCTTTAATACTCCTGCAAGCACGGTTTTGCCTGTCATGTCGGTAAATGTATATTCAAGGCCAACAATGCCGGCATCGCCTTCTATAAACAACACATCGCCGGCAGGATTTGGATATATCCTGATGTTCCCTAAGGCAGTATTGATAGGATTATATAGTGTAGCCTGGCTGTTATAATAGCCCTGCAGGTAAGGTGCCAGGTTAATGCGGTGCAGCTTTGGCGCCACATTTACAAACGGCGCCTGCACAAACTTTTCATTTGTTAGATAAAAATCTAGGCCATTGCCTGTAGCTATACCCTCAATCTGGTGGAAAGACAGCGGCACGTTGAGCTTGCGCTTATTCCCTGAAAAGAACTCATGTCCCCTGAAGTCATACAGCAGGTACAGGAACGGCTGCAGCAGCGTGCTGTACCCGCTAAGTACCACTACCCTCTTTTCTTCATTATAAGCAGCGCCGGTTATAAGTCCGTTTACATTATATGTTGCGTTAAGCTGCGCCACGTGTGTACCGGGCGTTTTTGGCAGGGCATATAGGCTCGTCTTCTTGCTAATCCACTGTTTGGTAAAGAGGTAGATACTATCCTGCGATACGATAAAAGCTTCACAGTCAAAATCGGTGTTATTGTTAGGTTGGGAAATAAGGGCTCCCTGATTGGAATACGTAAAATTAATAATTGATGCTACCGGCATTCCTGTAGCCAGTGATGCCTTTGCTACCCTTACAATACGCAGGTTAGCGCGGTTGCCGTGTGCGTTGTTGCCGAAATCGCCCAGGTATATGAAATTCTCATCCTGATCTATATCTTCCCAATCCTGGTTGGTAACTGCCGATATAGGCACGGTTTGGGCTATGGTGCCTGTTATACTGTCCAACGCATAAAGGTTAGTATCCGTATTATCATTGTGTGTGTACAGGTAGCTGCCCCATTTAATTAAACCTGAAGTTTCCTCGAGCACAGCAGGCAGGTTTACTGAAGCCGCAGGTGTTACAGTGGCCGAAGCATAGGTGCAGCTGCCATCATTTACTGTTGCCTGCGGATTGAAATTAATGGAAAGCGGATCGGTACAGCCGGATACCTGTGCTACTAAATGCTGTGCAAAAAACAGCAGTACGAGCAGGTTAAAGTACTTTGTTTTCATGGCAGGTGTGTTTAAGGTGTACCTAAAGTTACGCCACAAAAGCCTGATTTACCATACCTTTAAGTTTTGTTTAGCAGCAAGCGCGGCTACTTCTTTGCACTGATACGCCAGATGGTGTTTGTCTTATCATCGGTAAGCAGCAGGGAGCCGTCAGCATGCATGAAGATGCCTGTTGGCCTGCCGTACACCTCATCCTTATCCGGATTAACTATAAAGCCTGTAAGGAAGTCCTCCGGTTTGCCGGGCTTACCATCATTAAAAGGCACAAAAACTACTTTATAGCCTGTAAGCTTTTTACTGTTCCAGGAGCCCTGCTGCGCGATGAACGCCCCGCCCCTGTACTTTTGCGGGAAAGCCGTACCCGTGTAGAAGGCCAATCCTATAGACGCTGTGTGCGGACCTAAATCAACTTCAGGTACAATGGTTTTATCTACATATTTTGGCTTAGGCTCTTTTACCCGAACATCAATATTATTGCCCCAGTACGCCCAGTGCCACCCGTAGAAGCCTCCTTCCATAACGCTCGTCAGGTAGTCAGGTA
>JAEWKB010000215.1 GCA_023386255.1 Bacteroidota bacterium | reverse complement strand
TTTTTAATCAGTACGCACAGCTGCACCACCTGCTGCTCATTTAAAGCTGCTGCTTCAATAATCCACTTTACGGTCCTGCCATTGCCGCGTGCCAATTTGGTACATTCCAGAACCTGTTTTTTAACCTGTCCTGTTTCTCCTGCTTTAAAAGCTTCATAATCTACTACAAAATCCAGATCATCGGCGCCATCCTCTATAGCCTTCTGTGCTTCGGCAAGTTTATTTTCAAGTGAACCCCTTCCTTCAGGGAAATCGATAACAGTCCCAACCAATACATTCGACCTGGCTTCTACAATCATTTGTTTAGCCTTTTTCACCATTTCAGGCCGAATCATGATCAGTTTAAACCTTTCATCAATGGCTTCCTTAATAGCAGCCTCAACCACCCTGTCATTTTCAGCATCTGTAAGCCCGGCTTGTTCTGCTGTTTTTAAATAGGTGGAGTCCAGATATTGCTTAATTTCCATAGTTTATAAAAAAGTTATCCCCCGGAGGCCGGGGGATATTAATATTATTTTTTATTTCTGCCGGATAGCCATATTACCATAATTGCGATGGCACTACCCAAAGTATTTGCCAACACATCTATAATATCAGCACTGCGTTCATGAGTAAACACCCCCTGGCAAATTTCTATAAAAATGCCGTAAATGACTGCAAAGGCAAATGTCTTTAATTTTAAATGCCTGGTGATATTTTGCTTTTTGAAAAACAAATACCAGACTATTGTAAATATAAAATAGAACGCAGTGTGTACAACCTTGTCTTTGTAAATAAAATCAAAGCTTTGAACACTGCGGAAAGTGTCCATGCTGATAAGGCACAGAACCGAAATAAACATGGTCCAGGCCAGAGCAGGCCAGATATATTTATTAAGCGCCAATCAGCTCCTTGTATTGCTCACTGCTTAGTAGGTTCGCCACTTCTGAAGGATCAGAAATTTTAACTTTTACCATCCATCCTTCACCATACGGATCAGAATTAACCTTTTCAGGGTTTGTTTCAAGTGAGTCATTAAATTCAACAATCTCACCTGATAGCGGAAGAAACAGGTCTGACACTGTTTTAACAGCTTCAACCGTACCAAAAACCTCATCTTTGGCAAGTGTCTGGTCAAGGGTTTCTACCTCAACATATACTATGTCTCCCAGTTCTTTCTGGGCAAAATCTGTAATACCAACTGTAGCTGTGTCACCTTCAATTTTTACCCATTCGTGGTCTTTTGTGTACTTTAATTCTGCAGGAATATTCATTTGTGGTTAGTTTTTAGCAAATGTATGTTTTATAAAAATAATTGTAAAATGTTTTATAATTAATTTCCAAAATTATACCTGATGGTAAAACCTGATCGGATATTAGTAAGTGGATATGCCGTAGATATAACCGCCTTAGAGAATGAGTGGTCATAATAAAATATGGCAGTAAGGTTTTTGCTGAATGCATAGTCAGCTGTAAACTTAACCGACCATATGTCCTGCCCTCCGCCAAGCTGGTTATTATCATAATCCAGGTAGCGTACAATAGTCTGGTTTTTCCTTAATGAGAAATCGGCTTTAAGATTAATATCACTCTTAATAGTGTTGGTAGGATTATCAGCCAGGCGGGAGTTGAAACAACATCTTTAACCCTGTACCCAAGCCCTACAATATATTCGTTACCCTTTACCTCTGTAAGCAGGTTGTTGTCAAAACTCATGTTAAGCGTCCTGTCTTTCCTGATTTCGGCTAGTACCTTGAGTGAATTTTTCATCTCAAAATCAAGGCGAATAAGCGGATTGAACTGCTCACTAAGGTTTACGTTTGATATGATATTCTTGTTATAGAAGTTACCGAAACCACCATTGTCCTGCCCGTTAGGGTTTTGATCGTATTCAAAATTTGACCTGTAGGCATTAATATTATAATATGATTTATACCCATGCTGTAAAGAGAAACGCTTAAACCTGTCTTTAAAGAACTTGTAGCGCATTAACCCCGTATACTTGATAACCCAGTTTGGCAACGGCACGTTACGGAAAGCACCGGTCTTAACATCAGATGCATCCTGTCCGGAATATGCGGCTACGAACGATGGCAGCAATACAGCCTGGCTGTTACGCCCATATCCTACCGGATACCCGGCATTGGCAGCGGCAAAATCAGTAGCAGGCACGCCCGGATCTCCATAACGCGGGAAGTTAGGAGTACCGTAATGTTCGGTAGCCAGCCTTTCGGCAATAACCAGCCTGTTACTGCGCATTTCGTCAAATGCTTTCGAATTATCCACATCGCTTGGGCTGAAAGCTGTTTTGATGAGTATTGTTGTCATCTCGAAATTACCCTGTTCATAAGGAGAACGTGAATTGTAAAATCCATCCGGACTTACATCATATTGTTCTGAATAGGTGTTACTATACCTCCTGTCGGCATTAAGGTCAATTGTCAGGTCAGGGAAAAGTTCAACCCTGGCACCAAGGCCCAAGACGGACTGTTTATTTTGCTGAAAATTCTGGTTGAACTGTTCGTAATTGGTAAGATAACCGCGCCTGGCTGCCTCATACCTTACATCTGAGTCCTGGCTGCCCAAAACAAATCCTAAAGTAGGCTTTGAAGTACCCCAAAAGCCAAGGCCTTCAGTATATCCGGGTAGCAAAGTTCCGCTAGCTTCCGAGTATCTTATCTGGATAGTCTTTACACTTGTAGCCACGCCAATAAGCCCGTTTACCCATACATTACCTTCACTTTGCGCAGGCTGGTTTGATGTAATCCTTTCTCCCGGTTTAGGGGCAGCTTTAGGTGCCGTAGCTTTAGGTGCAGGCTTTTTGGCGGTAAGGCCTATATATTTATACAACACATCCATAGTTAAATTGGTATTTAACTCATGGCTGCTGCTGTTCTGTATTAAATTACCCAGATCATAGGTAACACCACCGTCTTCAATACGTGATAAGGCATCACTGGAGCGCTGCCAGTTGTAGCTGCCTTTATAAGTATAGGTTGACTTAATAAAGCTGAATATGGGAAGCTTATTGATGGGCAGGTCATAATTAACCTGATATTGCTGTGTGTGCTGGTTAGACTCACCAACATTCCAGAAATCGTCCCAAATAGTATATTCATCAATTGGCCTGCCTCTTTCATCAAGGTAGTTCCTCACAATATTGCTGGTAATAACCTGGTAAGTTATCTTTAATGATTTTGTAAGGTTGTAATTAAATCCATAGTTATAGTTAAAGAAATAATTCCTCCTGTAAAGCGGGTCGATAGGAATACCCTCTACATCTACATTTCTGAATTGCTGCCTGTTGTATTGCCTGATAATATTAGTGCTGAAATTTATCTGTGAAGGAAGATAATTAAAGTTAAAGTCGCTTACAGGTTTCCAGTAACCGCTCTTTTTAAAGAATTGTGATTTGGCAAACGGCTCTACCGGTTTATTCTGGAATGTGTAATTATAATCAACAGATGTGCGCACCTGCTGGTCCATCAGGTCTTCTATCTCATAATCATGGTGCTCCATCTGGTTGTAGGAGTATGAGAGTGTAAGGTTTTCAGGATCATAAACCCGGGCTTTTTGTTCAGGCGCACGGTCTTTTTTAACACCTATAAAGTTGATGCTCTTTCTTTTGGTATAATCAATAGCCCTGCTTTTAAGATTTTCTTTTTCTGCTTCGTCCTCAGTTTCATCAATAAGCTGGTCCAGGCGGATATCCTGCTGGAACGGGTCATATTCAGGTGTTATTATCTCTTCGCCTACCGCATAGTTAAACGGAACATTAATACCCCATTTTTTGGGCAATAGCTTACCAAGGCTGAAATTGGTAACAATATCATACTGCACTACATCTTCCCTGCTTCTTTCCTGTGGAGCCTGCTCAATTGTCCCGAAGCCCTGCGTGCTCATTCTGCCTGTGGCCGAAATGGTGGCAAAATCAGCAAAGTTGGTATCCATATTAGCCACCGCGGCTACTCCTCCTTTATTGTCCATGTCAGACAGGCGAAGCTCATTAAACCACACCTCGCCCCTAAGGCTCCTTGCTCCCGGTGCTCCTAACAAGTAGTTGTTCTTAACACCCAGCATTATAGTACGCACCAGGCCAAAGTTAGGGTTACCTTTAATACCTATACGCATCCTCGGGTCGAGCGATCCGTCAAGTTCAGTGGCATTTACATAAATAATACCGAGGTCATCGGGTGTGCCTGCGGTACCCTGAAGGGCGCGTATTTTAAGCTTTGTAAGCGCCTCAAGCGGTATGGTAATCTCGTTTACAGCAGGCCATATTTCTTCGGGCAGGGTTTGTTCCTGTCCTGTTACTTTAAGGCTAAGCTCTATCTGGTAAAAGTTTTCGGTAAAGTCAGTACCTATACGCATGAAGGCACTCATTTCATCATCAAGAAGCGGGGCTGTTTCCCCCGGGGCCGGCAATGCTTCGGCATGCAGGAACATCCTTAGCTTTTTGTACTGGCGCATATCAACATTTACGTTTTTGAACACAGCGCGCGAATCTTCCGGCTCAAGGCCCCCGTCTGATGAACCGTCGGTAGAATATACTCTCAATGCAAGTGACTGCTCATTTTGATTAATTACGGCATTGTTGTTATAAAGCTGTTCCCTTTGAACACCCGGCGGCGATACATAAGGTATTGGTTCGCGGTCACTGTTTTCCTGTATGTTTACAGCAATGGCATCAAAGCCTGTAGGATCAAGCGCATCAGTTGGGGTATCTTCGTTAGGGTCTAGCGTGTTAGCAAACCTCCTGAACTCTCCCCTCACAAGGTCAAGCGCACCAAAACGCAGTGTTATCTCTCTCCTGAAGCCGGTCATGAACATCCTCATGAAACGTACAGAACGGATACTGCTAAGCCCCCCAACGTTGCCTGTAGCAGCATCAATAGGGATTTTGTATAACAGCCATCTTGCCTCTGTAGTGCCGCCGTTTTCAAGCTGCACGTTTGGTATTACCTTTTCATCTACCACAAAGCCCTGTCCGGGTATGGCATTAGGGCCAATCGGAATTTCATATCTTAAATAAGCATCAATCGTGTTCATGGTATTGTCACGGTTAATGTCCTCCGTATCCGGAAGCGTCGTGTTTCCACGGTTTTCGTTTGTTAGATTTAGAGG
>JAEWKB010000142.1 GCA_023386255.1 Bacteroidota bacterium | reverse complement strand
ACGTAGAGGATGCGGAGTGCTTTTACAGCGAAAACAAAGGCACTTACATACATACTAAAGATAATAGGGCTTATCTTTTGGAAAGTACGCTGGAACAACTGGAGAATGAGCTGGACCCGGCAGAATTCTTCAGGGTGAGCAGAAAGTTCATCATCCCCATGAAAGCCATTAAAGATATTGTGGTTTACACCAATTCCCGCTTAAAAGTCATCCTGCCTACCTATAAGGAAGACGAAGTAATAGTAAGCCGTGAACGGGTAAACGATTTTAAGGAGTGGCTGGGGTAAAAAAAAAAAACTGTTCGATAAGCAATTGATACTTATAGAACAGTTTCAGAATGTGGTTAAAATTACCTGAAGGAAAAGGCTATTGAAATAATGATAAGATCTCTTTTTTCGCTTTACCTAATTTCTGTTCAAGTCGGCCCCACATTTCATCTTCTTTACCTTCTTCATATGTTAGATCGTCATCAGTAAGTTCAGCATAACGCTGTTTCATTTTTCCTTTAAATTCGTCCCAGCCTCCCTGGATCTCAGTTGAATTTGGCATAACAATTTCTTTTTGTGGTTCTTTAGTTTAGTAAAGTTACTATCCTAAATCAAAAAATTGCGCCAACACTGTATTAATTAAATCATAATATTATTTGCTAAAGCGGTGCAGGGTGTATGTCATTGCCGTGAGCAGGAAAAAGGCTACAACCTGATGGGCTAATCCAAGCCATAAAGGTACACGCAACAGTAAGGTAAACACGCCTAAGATAAACTGGACAAATACCAGTATAACCACTGCGTTAAGCCCCTTTTGCTGTTGTGCTGAAGGTGAATGTTTTTTGGCAGCAAAAAACAAATACAACATTATTGCTACTACTATATAAGCCATGGTGCGGTGTACAAACTGTACGCCACTTTGCCCTTCGGTAAGTGCAAGTAAAAGTGTAGGTTTTTCTATAAAAACACTGTCGTGCACCAGTTGCCCATCGCTCATGAGCGGCCAGTGGTTGTGTATCAGGCCGGCATTAAGGCCTGCCACAAAACCTCCGTAAATAATTTGTATCAAAAGCAATATCATTGCAAAACGTGCCAGTTTCCTAAGTTTTTTATTCACTTCCTGGCGCTCAGGATAAATAAGGTCCAGCGCCACCCAAAGCGTATAAGCAAAGGTTATAAAAGCAAATGTGAGGTGCAGCGACAGCCTGAAATGGCTTACATCAGGATTATCAACAAGTCCGCTCTTTACCATGAACCAGCCAAAAAATCCCTGTAAAGCACCCATTACCAATAATATGACGCACTGCCTGATGGTTTTTTTATCCAGCTTCTTTTTAATGAGGAAGTATAGGAACGGAATAAAAAAAACGATGCCGATAACACGGCCTATAAGCCTGTGGAACCATTCCCAAAAGTAGATAAACTTATAATCTTCAACCGTGAAATCGTTATGTATATTGATTTTCTGGTACTCTGGGAACTTTTTGTATTCCTCAAAAGCTTTATGCCAGGCTTCATCGCTCATAGGCGGGAAGGTGTCGGTAACCAGGTGCCAGTCCGTCATAGAAAGGCCGGAGTTGGTAAGGCGTGTAATACCGCCAACAACTACCATGATAAACACAAGAATGCATCCTGAAAGCAGCCAGTAAATTACAGATTTATTACGTTTCATATTTATAGAATTATTTTGTAAGCCCCATTTTTTTTGCCTTAGCCATCATAAATTCATGCGCTGCATGGTACTCATTGGGTATTTCACCCTCAAGAATGGCTTCTTTAATAGCTTCTTTAAGCATACCAATTTCACGCGAAGGAGGCAGGTTGAAAATTTCCATAATTTCCTCACCTGTAATTGGCGGCTGAAAGTTCCGTACATGGTCGCGCTCCTCAACTTCTACAATCTTTTGGCGGACAATCTTAAAATTATTATGGTATTTTTTAAACTTCTGCGGATTCTTAGTAGTAATGTCGGCTTCGCAAAGCGTCATCAGGCTTTCTACATCCTCACCTGCATCAAACAGCAAACGCCGTACTGCCGAGTCGGTAACTATATCCTGTGCCAGCACAATAGGGCGGGAGCTTAGCATTACCATCTTTGAAACGAACTTCATCTTCTGGTTCAGCGGCATGTGCAGCCTTTCAAAAAGCTTTTTTACCATTTTACCACCCACAAATTCATGCCCATGAAAGGTCCACCCAATCTTTTTATGGAATTTTTTAGTAGGCGCTTTGCCGATATCGTGCAGCAGGGCCGCCCAGCGCAGCCATACATCATCAGTATTTTGGGCAATGTTATCAACTACCTCAAGCGTATGGTAAAAATTATCTTTGTGTGTTTGCCCTTCCACTTCTTCAACACCCTGAAGTGCGGTGAGTTCAGGTAATATAATGTGTAGCAGCCCTGTTTGGTGCAGCAGCTTAAAGCCTACAGAAGGCACAGGGGCCATTAATATCTTGTTCAGCTCATCAACTATGCGCTCGCCCGAAATAATCTTTATACGCTCATTATTGCGCTCAATAGCTTTAAGCGATTCTTCTTCTATGGTAAAATCAAGCTGCGTAGCAAAGCGTATGGCACGCATCATCCTTAGCGGATCATCGCTATACGTAATATCAGGGTTTAGCGGCGTGCGGATGATCTTGTTCTTAAGGTCTTCAACACCGTTAAACGGATCTACCAATGTACCGAAGTCGGCCTCATCCAGAGACAGCGCCAGTGCGTTTATAGTAAAGTCACGGCGGTTCTGGTCATCCTCCAATGTACCGGTCTCTACCTGTGGGTTACGGCTGTTTTCCGAATAGGATTCTTTTCGTGCTCCAACAAACTCAATATCAATGTCATCATAGCGCAGCATGGCAGTGCCGTAGTTTTTAAAAACCTGTACTTTTGGTTTATGCGGCAGCAGTGCCGATACCTTTTCGGCAAGCTCTATGCCGCTGCCTACGGCAACAATATCAATGTCTTTTTTAAAGTCGCGCTGAAGTAGAAAATCACGTACGAAACCGCCAATTACATAGCTTTTTACATTAAGCTGTGCGGCGGCCCTGGAGGTTATGCTGAAAATGTTGTTATTTAAAGCTTCTTTGTATGAAGTTTTATCTTTCATTAAGGTCGTATCACTTTTACCTGCAAATTGTTTCCTATTTTAATGATAGAAGACGGTTTTGCGGCAATTTTATCGTGATGCAAATTTACAATATAGTCTACGCCATCCAAAATATGATGGTCTATTTCTTTAAAAGAACTTGGGGTTGGCATGCCGCTTATATTAGCAGAGGTTGATACCAATGGTTTCTTCATGCGCTCCATAAGCTTATAGCAGAAAGGCTCTTTTACCAGCCTTACACCCAAAGTTTTATCAGGTGCAATGAGGTTAGGTGCCACATTACGCGGATTATCAAGCACAAGGGTTGTAGGTTTATCGGTAAGGTCCAGTATCTGCCAGGCTACTTCGGGTATTTCTTTAAACACGTTATAAATCATACGCTCGCTGTTCATCAGCACTATCATGCTCTTGCTTTCCTCACGCTGTTTAAGCTCGTAAATTTTCTTTACCGCCTCAGCATTTGTTGCATCGCAGCCTATGCCCCAAACCGTATCGGTAGGATAGAGGATTATGCCCCCATTTTTTATAGCTTCATACGCATTGTGTACTTCCTGGTTTATGTCTGGTGTGCTCATTTAAATTTATTTAAAGCGTCAACTACTTTATGTACTTCTTCGTCGGTCAGTACCGGGCTTATCGGCAGGCTCAGCACCTCTTTATGTATCTGCTCTGTTACAGGGAATGAAAGATGATCATACTCCCTGTATGCTTCCTGTTTATAGGGCGGAATGGGATAATGTATTTGTGTCAGGATGCCCTCTTCAGCCAGATAATCCTGTAGCCTGTTCCTTTCTGCCGACCTGATTACAAAAAGATGCCATACATGGGCTTTTTCATCGGCAGGCATTGCAGGGAGAATGACGTCGGGATGCTTGATGTTATAAATATAGAAGCTGGCAATCTCGCGCCTGCGTTCATTTTCTGCATTAAGATGTTTCAGCTTAACATCAAGCACGGCAGCCTGCATTTCATCAAGCCGTGAATTAAGCCCCTGGTATTTATTGATGTATTTAATTTCAGACCCATAATTGGCTAATGCCCTTATGGCTGCTGCCAAATCATCATCCTTAGTTGTAACAGCGCCTGCATCGCCCAACGCGCCCAGATTTTTAGACGGATAAAAGCTAAAGCCTGCAGCATCGCCTAAATTACCTGTTTTTATTCCGTTCCATTCAGCGCCAATGGCCTGGGCATTATCTTCAATTATCTGTAGGTTATGCTTTTTTCCCAGCTTCCTTAGTTCTTCACTAAATACTGCCTGCCCATATAAATGCACAATCATTATTGCTTTTGTGCGCGAAGTAATGTTCTTTTCGATAGCGGCAATATCAATATTGTAAGTAGTTATGTCCGGCTCTGTAAAAACAGGTTTCAGGCCATTATCAGTAATTGCAAGTACAGAGGCTATATAAGTATTGGCAGGGACAATAACTTCATCGCCGGGCTGCATCACCCCAAGCTCTATGTAAGCTTTAAAGATAAGTCGCAGCGCATCAAGCCCGTTGGCAACGCCTATGGCATGTTTAGAGCCGATGTAATCTGCAAGGTTTTGCTCAAACTGCTTTACCTCATCGCCAAGTAAATACCACCCGCTCCTGAAGGTTTTAAGGAGGCGCTGCTCAATTTCGTCCTGATGCAGCATGTTGATTTTGTGCAGGTCAAGGAATTTTATCATTACGTAAAAGTAAGGAATAGTGCTTAAAAATAAACAGTGAGTTATTTTTTACCCTTTAATGATTTCATCAGGTTTTTAAAAACAAAGTTGGCTGAAACAAGCTTTGCTCTTAATACGGCTTTTGTTAACCGAGCGTGCGAATTGTTAATGCACAGCTCATTATATAGTTCTTCCCATTTTTGGAAAGTGTAAAGCTGCTTGTCGCCGTGCAGGAGCCTTTCGGGGAATACAAGCCCCAATTGCTGCGGACTTGCTATCACAAAATTATCAATAGTTGATGCTATGGCTTTTTTTATGCGGTCAGCGGGCATTTCACAATAATATTTTAGCGACAGGTCCAAGCCATTTTTTTTACTGAAGGTATACCAAATATACTGTTCGCTGGCATAGCGCATTTTGTACTGGTTTTTCCTGTATGGGTCGTTGGCAAACTGTTTTTTATAATCAAAAGCCCTTGTGGTTTCCGGTTCAGGCTGCAGCGGAATGTCCCAAAGTCTAATAAGGTCTGAAGTATACCCGCACATAAACAGGTCGCTTATGTGGTACAGCACCGGAACCTTTTCAGGATCACGGAAAAAATAGGTAGGTACTATAACCCTGCTGCTGAAATACTCGTACTTGTATCGCTCTTTATATTTATCTATAAAACTGATAAAGCCTGCACTTTCCAAATAAAAGTCGCCTCTTATCTTAATAGCGAATTTACGCTCTGCCAGTTTAAGGCCGGCAAGTGTGGTGGTTATCTGCCTGTTGTTATTGTTGTAAACGTTCTTTAGCTCAAAATCGTTATAGCTAACGGCACCGGGATCTTTACTATAGGTAACCTTATCCAGGTCAAGGTGCGCGGTTTCCTCACCTTCCCATGTTGAGATAATTATTTCAGCTCCGGGAAGATAATCACGAATGCTCCTGATACACCTCGCGGTGAGTTGCTTATCTTCAGGATCGCCGGGCTTACCAATAATTGGCCCTTGTATAATTACTGAAAAATCGCCGGTTGAGATTTTCACATTACTGCTGTTTTAAATAAGCTTCAAGGTCTTCAGGCGTACCCAGGCCATGCATTTGTTCCTGCAGGATGTTGTATATAATGATTTTCCTGCCGTCTTTAATGCTGTAGTTGTAAACGGGGCAGGTGTAAAACTCGTTATTTACGCGGTCGTTGTTAATAATCATGTCAATGGCATGATCTACAAAATCTTTCCCTTTCGAGAAGAAGTAAATCCCCACTGTAGCAAATTCAGAGATTGCTTTTTTCTCCTGTACTTCGGTTACAAGCCCGTTCTCATCAGTTTTGGCAAAAGACCATTTAGGATTAAGTTCGGCATCTTTAAATGTAAGAATGCTGCCATCCATGCCTTTGCCAAGGCAATCATCAATATATTCCTGTACCGAAATATCAACAAGCTGGTCACTATTGGCTATAAGCAACGGGTTATCATTATCAATATATTTTCTTGCAAACAATACGGTGCAGGCTGTACCCTCAGTAAGTTTGTCAATTTCAATAAACTCAGCATTGTAGTTAGCCTTAATCTCATTTACCAGTTCACTTTCTTTTTCAAGATGCTCACTGCGGCCAATCAAAATATATTTCGCACCCGGATAGTACAGGTTATCAATAACCCTTGCAATCATAGGCTTTCCGTTTACATCTATAAAAGGTTTAGGCTTTTCGTAGCCTGCCTGTGCAAAGCGGCTGCCCATTCCGGCCATTGGTATAACTATGTTAATCATCAGTCTATGTATTTGTCATTTGATGCACCCGGTACCTTTACAACCACCGTGGTAACATCAGTTAATGCTTTAAAATTAGTAGATACTCCCGGCTGAATTTTAATGATATCGCCGTTGGTATAGGTGTTACCGCTCATTTCTACGGTTCCGTCAAGAATCACCGTAAATTCCGTTGCGACTTTATGATGGTGGTAGCCCTCTTCATCTCCCGCCTTATATTTTTTTACGCCAACTTCAAAATCGTTAGTTTTATAAAGAGTGGGTTCAAAATTACCTATGAACCAGCCTTTAAACATATCATCCAGGTTGTACTTCTCCATCTTAATTTGCTGTTGCTTTAAGATATTCGTTAATCATTTGCGGAGAGTAGAAGGAGTGGTAACTGGCCTTATCAATAGGATAGTGGAAAGCTTTCTTCTGCTTCAGGATATATTCGTTTATAACAGGCGATATGTAATATTTGCCATCAAGCTGCACGTCATTAAGAATGCACTGGTA
>JAEWKB010000128.1 GCA_023386255.1 Bacteroidota bacterium | reverse complement strand
CTACATAATAGTTGGTAGTTGCGCTTAATACTGGAGTAGTAAATGTAGTACCTGTACCTACAATGTTACCACCGGTAGCGGCATCATACCATGTTAGTAAACCACCTGCGCTTACATTAGCACCTATTGTAGCACTACCCTGCCCGCAAATTGCTGCAGGAGTTGTAGCTGAAATTTCAGGATATTCACATAGTGTAGTGAATGACATAGATGGAGACCATTCGCTGAAAGTAGAACCGCATACTGTCCTCACAAATACATAATAAGTTGTAGATGGCAGTAATGAGTTTACTGTTGCACTGGTGCCTGTAACTGCTGTACCTGCTGTTACAGGGGCAGTATTTGTAGTGCTAACTACATACTCATAACCTGTCGGTGTACCGGCAGTAGGAACATTCCATGATATAACCGCACTGTTTTTTGTAACAGTTCCTGCAGGAAGTAATGCAGGGTCATCACATTGCGGTGTTTCTTCAATTACAATGCCTCCAATATGGAATTCATAATCAGGTGTATCGTCAAGCGGCCCGTCAGTTCCCTGGAAAGCTATCTGTACTGTTTGTCCTGTATAATCAGAAAGGTCGAAAACGAAATTCTGAAGTGCATTGGTAAGTGTAGTGGTATTAGAAGCATCAAAAGTATGAAGTATTTCCCATGCATCTCCACAATCGTCAGTAGATATCAATATATTAACCTTATCATCTGTACCCTGCATCCTGCCCGGATCGGCGGAAGTAGTACCTGCAGCTGAAGAACTGTAATCGGTTATAGCAGCTTTAAATACAAGCCTGCTGTCGGCTGTAAGCTCCATTTTAGGGCTTACTATCCAGGCATTAACTGTATTGGTAAATAAATTTATCCTTGCTGTAGTAATACCAAGTGCTGTAGCACTGGTCCAGTTTGAAGTGATACCAAGCGGATTTGCCATAGCAGGCGTAGTTCCTGCTGTTGTAGGAATGGCTGCTTCAAACCAGCCAGACTGAACGGCATGAAGGTTTGATCCTGTGTAACCGGTAAGGGCTGCTGTTTCAGGAATTGGTTTTGTGGCGGCAAGCATAGTAACTGTAGCCACGTTTGTACCTGTTGATGTATTGAAATATACATCATAAGGACCTGAACCGCACCTGAAGTATTCATATACTTTAATATAGTATGTTGTAGCGCAGGCAAGGCCGGTAATAGTAGCACTGCTGCCTGTACCTTCGTATACAACCTGCTGGCCGGCATTTGCCCAGGCTGCAGTGCCTGTTATAGCAGGAATTCCCGTAGCATCTACAGGATCTACAATTGGCGACTCACTCACAACAACAATTCTTCTTGTGCCGTTGCCATTTGTCCATGATACTGTAATTGCACTGTAGCTGTTAAATGCTGCCACTGCAGTTACCTGTGTTGTTGGCGCTTGTGCAGGATTTATTGTTGTTATGCCTGAATAAGCTGTTTCATTAGTACTTGTACAGGTTATCTTTAAGCGGTATTGTATAGCCGCGCCTGCAAAGTTAGGTGGCGTGTAAGTAGCGGTTACAGCTGTACCGGGTGCTACTGTAGCGGTTCCGCCTACTGCAGCCTCCCAGTTGGCGCCATTATCGGTTGATTGCTCCCAAGTATATGTAATACCCGGCAACGGAGAAGATACACCGCTAACTGTAATAGCGCCGGGCGCGGCACCCGAACATACATTACGTGTAGTAGTGGTAGTTACTGTACCTGCCACAGGCATGCCTGAACATGCAGCAGGAGGTGTATAAGTATATATAAGGCCTGATATTGGTGTTGCAGCAGGCGAACCTGTTGTAAACCTTACTTTATCAGAGTTTGATGTCCCCCTTGCCGTATCATCCCATGATGGTGTAGCATCAGGTACAGTAGTGGTAAGAACCCTGTTGTTATAGTCGGCATTTGTAGCCCCTCTCAAACCAACTTCAGGCTGGTAGGTTGTACTGGCTGCAATGGTTATCATATCTCCATATGCAATGTTGATAACACCTGTAGCCTTATTGATCCTTACCTGGAAGTTAAACCTTTCCGCAGTGTTCTGGCTCCAGCGCGATGCGTTTTTCCACTGGAAAACGTATTCAGTACCAGTATCCTCCCACCTAAGCTCATACGGCTGCCCCGTTATGGTAGTGTTCCTAAGGTCCATACCAAGGGCTGAAATAATACCCGGTGCCGTAGTAGTAGCGCTAATAGGCGAAGTACTGTTTGTAGCCGCCGCGGCAGTACCCAGTGCCAGAGAGCCATCAACCCTCATGGTTACTGTAGAGACCGCTGCTCCGTTAAAAGTAAAAGGCGTAGGCAGCGTAACAAAATAGCTCTGTCCGTCATATGTGGTTCCACAACCGTCACATGACACCAAAGCCGTTCCCCCCGTTATAGGAGTGTACGCATTACCCGTTGATTGTGAGAACACATAGTTACTCACAAACTGCGCATATCCTGGCGAAACTGCTGCCAGCATAAACGCAATCAAAAAAGTAATTTTTTTCATAAAATAATTATTAATTAAAAGTTAATAAAATTAAAAAATATGTTAATGCAATTTTAATACGCAATATTTTTACTAAAAAAGTATTTTTACAATTAATTCTTTATGATTTTATTGTTAATTCGGAATATTTAATAAACAAATAATTCTTAATTGCGCTAAAATTGTTAAATTATTAAAACCATAATATAACATTACAACCGTATTTTAGTACAAAAAATAACAAAAAAGCCCCAATTGGGGCTTTTAGAGTAATTGTAATTAAATGTTATTCAGAACCTAACCGTTCCATTACCTCTGAGCTTACTCCTGTAGAGGAGTATCCGCCATCGTGGAAAAGGTTTTGCATGGTTACCATTCTTGTAAGGTCGCTAAACAGCGTTATACAGTAATCGGCGCAAGATTCGGCATCGGCATTGCCAAGAGGTGCAACAGAATCAGCGAAATCATAAAAATCACCAAATCCTTTTATCCCTGTACCTGCAGTAGTTTTTGTAGGCGATTGAGATACGGTATTAATACGAACTTTTTTCTCTACCCCATAGTGGTAGCCAAAGCTACGGGCAATAGATTCCAGCATAGCCTTAATATCGGCCATATCAGTATAAAAAGGATAAGTACGCTGCGCCGCCATGTAGGTTAAAGCTACTACACTACCGCCTTCGGCAATGGCATCAAGCTTTTTGGCAACGCTAAGCATTTTGTGCAGCGACAGGGCCGATACATCAATCCCTTTCATAAAATAGTCATAATTAGACTCGGCATACGGTATATTCTTGCGTATGTTTACGCTCATACCAATAGAATGCAGTATAAAATCTATTTTTCCGCCCAGTACTTCCTGCGCTTCGGTATAAAGTTTTTCTAAGTCTTCAACATTGGTGGCATCAGCCGGTATTATCTGCGAACTTGTTTTTTCGGCAAGCGCTTTTATCTCTCCCATCCTCATGGCTATGGGAGCATTGGTCAATACAAATATTGCGCCTTCTTCATGGGCTTTTTCCGCTACTTTCCAGGCTATGGAATTTTGGTCCAGTGCCCCGGTTATAATACCGCGCTTACCTTTTAATAAATTATACATATAATAAATTAGTTTGTTTTGATGCTTTCCACCTGTACCATTTCGTCAGCTTCAGCTTTATAATCTACACCTTCTACATCAAACCCGAAAAGGTTATAAAAATCTTTGCGGTAACCTTCAAGGTCGCCAATTTCAGCAAGGTTTTCTGTATCTGCACTTTTCCATAGTTCGGCAACCTGTGCCTGTACATCATCACGCATTTCCCAGTCGTCAATCCTTATCCTGCCTTTTTCATCAACAGGCACGTCACGTCCTGTAAACAGGCGCTCCTGGTACAGGCGCTGCATCTGCTCAATAGTACCTTCGTGCACACCTTCCTTCTTCATCACTTTATAAAGCAGGGAAATATACAGCGGTATAACCGGTATTGCAGAACTTGCCTGCGTAACCAGTGCCTTGTTTACAGATACATAAGCTTTACCTCCAATAGCCTTCAGGCTGTCGGTTATTTCAAAAGCAGTTGCTTCCAGGTGGTCTTTGGCACGGCCTATAGTACCCTTCCTGTACACGGCCTCAGTAAGCTCAGGCCCAATATAAGAGTATGCTACAGTTAGTGCGCCGGGAGCTAACACATTAGCATCTTTTAATGCTTCCATCCACATGGCCCAGTCTTCGCCACCCATTACGGTTACCGTATTCTCTATATCACCTTCTTTAGCGGGCTCAATAGAAATCTCAGATACCTTACCTGTATGGAAATCAACTGTTTTATTGCTGAAGACACTGCCTATCGGCTTCAGTGCGGAACGGTGTGTCTCACCTGTTTTAGGGTGAACCCGTACCGGCGATGCAAGGCTGTAAATAACAAGGTCTACCTGGCCAAGATCAGCTTTTATAAGGTCTATGGTTTGTTGTTTTATCTCATCAGAGAATGCGTCGCCATTAATGCTTTTTGCATACAGGCCTGCATTATGGGCTTCGGTTTCAAAAGCGGCAGAATTGTACCACCCCGGTGAAGCGGTTTTACCCTCGGCCGGCGGTTTCTCAAAAAAAACACCTATAGTTGACGCTCCTGAACCAAAAGCGCTGGTAATCCTGGAGGCTAGGCCAAACCCTGTTGATGCCCCTATTACAAGTACTTTTTTGGCACCTTCTATATGCCCTTTAGACTTTACATATTCAATCTGGTTCTTAACTATCTGTGCCGCCCCTGCCGGATGCGCAGTAAGGCAGATGAATCCTCTCATTCTGGGTTCTATAATCATAAACTGAGTAAATTATTGTATTGGTATAGTATCAGCAAATATAAACCGTTTTTTCAGTTCAGCAACGCCCTGGCATGATTAAGGGCAGAATCACTGACATCTTTACCGGAAAGCATTTCGGCAATCTCACGCACCCTTTCCTCCTTGTCTAGCAGTTTAAGTTCAGAAACTGTTGTGTTACCCTGCGTAGTTTTATACACCTTATAGTGCCAGTCTCCTTTTGAGGCTATCTGCGGAAGGTGCGTTATGGCAAAAACCTGCATGCCACGGCTCATGTTCTTCATAATATCGCCCATCTTATTGGCAACGTCGCCTGACACACCCGTATCTATCTCATCAAATATTATTGTAGGAAGTTTAGAATATTCGGCCAGCGTAGCTTTTACCGCCAGCATAATGCGCGACATCTCCCCTCCTGAGGCTACCTTCTTCAGCAACCCGAAATCAGTCCCTTTATTGGCAGAGAATAACAGCTGTACCTGGTCTTTGCCAGAATTGTAATAGGTTTCAGAAAAAGTAATTTCAAAATTAAAGCGTGCATTAGGCATACCTAACTGTGCAAGTATAGCCGTAATTGTACCTGTAAGCACAGGCACTGCCTTCTTCCGCCCCGCACTTACTGTAGCAGCGGCTTCATCTGTAGCGGCTTTGGCAGCATCAGTTTCTTTTAACAGCTTCTCAATAGTACTGTCAAGCCCATCAGCCATCATCACCTTATTATCCAGCTCTTCCTGTATGGCCAGTAATTCCTGTACCGTTGCCACCTGGTGCTTTTTCTGAAGGGTATAAATAAGCTGAAGTTTCTGGTTGATAAGCTCCAGGCGCTCAGGATCGTCGGATAACGATTCTGCACTGGCCTCAAGCTCACTATTTACATCATCCATCTCTATTAGAACGCTCGATACACGATCAAGGAGCTGGCTGTACTCCGGTGACAGGCTGCTTATTTTTTGCAGCGTGGCCTTTATTTCCTTTAAGTTTTGCAGTACGCCAACCTGTTCTTCATTAGCAATGGAAATGGCCTTTGCCAGCGCTTCTTTAATAGCTTCTACATTGCTTAATTTTTCAAGCTCCTGCTCCATTTCTTCCTGCTCCCCCGCTTTAAGATTGGCAGAAAGCAGTTCGTTTAAAAGAAATGTATTATAATCCTGTTCTTTGGATAAGGTTTCTTTTTCGCTTTGCAGCTTTTTAAGCTCGCCCTGCAAATGCTTATAGGCAGAAAGATGCTTTTTATATCTGCTTATATTATCAGCATTGCCTGCCACGGCATCCAATATCTGTATCTGGTATTGCTCGTCGCTTAGCTCGCGGGTTTGCTGTTGGGAATGTATATCGATAAGGAAATCGCCCAGCTCATGCAGTTCCTGGAGGTTTACGGGGCTATCGTTTATAAATGCGCGGGATTTGCCCGATGGTAATATTTCGCGCCTGATTATGGCTACATCTTCATAATCAAGGTCGTTATCGGTAAAGAAATCTTTAAGGCTGTAATCGCTGATCTTAAAATGCGCTTCCACAACACATTTCTGCTCCTTATCTTTTAGAGAAGTAAGGTCTGCACGCTTGCCAAGCACCAGCCCAAGCGCACCCAGTAAGATGGATTTACCGGCACCCGTCTCTCCTGTTATGATGGAAAGCCGGTTTGAAAAGTCAATATGAAGATGCTCTATAAGAGCAAAATTTTTAATATATAGTGTTTGTAGCATGTGCTCCAGTTAAAACACAAATATACTATTTTATATTACTCCACTTGGTAGAGTTTAACGGAGAAATCCTGTTCAGGTTATTAACAACGTCGCCTGTGGCTATTGCCGGCCCTCCCGAAAATAAGCCCACTATTTCATCCGATTTGGCATCAAAAAACACGCGCGTAAGGAATGCGTTAGGCCGCACACTGTGTACCCGTGTAAGCGTTTTTATCGCTGCCGCGGCACCCTCTTTGCCTTGTTTTAAATTATCAGCCATCTGGTCCAGCGCCTGTAGATGATATTGATACAGTGCTTCCCTGAAAGGGGTAAATGTAGTGGAAAGTATATCGTTTACTAAAAAGTACCTGTTTTGGTTGCCCCCTTCGCCCTGGTTCCAGCCTTTGTACCCGCTGGACTGTGCCAGGCTTACCACGCCCTGCGCCGCAGTATAGTAGTCTGTGCCACCATTAAGCTGGTAAGAGTCGGCATCAAGGCCAATTATCATATTGGCATAAAAAGCCACCAGCGATACAAGGTTATTATCAAAACTGCTGGCGTTGTAAAACAGCACCTGCCCTTCATTATAGGTAAAGCTCACATCTTTATCGTTAAAGTTAAAGATGGGCGAAGAATAAGTAGAATTATAAACCGGCCTTGACGACTGTACCTGAAGTGTTGCCGTAAAAGAGTTTGCATTGTCAAATCCTGAAATATTGAAATACATGGAGCAATCTATCTTTTCGTTCCTGGCAAAGTTACGGGTGGTCCAGCGGGTGTTATTTACAAAATCGCCCAGTGCTCTTTCCAGCGTTTTAAATATTTGCGGGTTAGCATCGGTAATGCGTTCAAAATTCACCTTTACATCGCAATTAAGCTCCTGCCCTTTTGCGGTAAACGATACCAGTACGAGCAATATTACTAACCATTTATACATCGTAATGCTTTTTAATCCTGTTAATTATATCTTTTGCCACATCCTCTTTACTCTTCAGTTCCTGCGGCTCTATTTTGAAGCCCTTATCAATAAAGGTAACTTTATTGGTAGGCTTTCCAAAACCGGCGCCTTCATCATTCAGTGAGTTAAGGACTATCAAATCTAAGTTTTTTTTCCTGATCTTGGCCTTTGCATGCTCAATTTCATTTTCAGTCTCCAGCGCAAACCCTACAAGGTACTGCTGTTTTTTCTTTTCCCCTAATGAAAAAAGTATGTCTTTCGTCTTTTCCAGCTCCAGTGTAAAGCTGCTGTCGCTCTTTTTTATCTTTTGTTGAGCCACATGCTTCGGCCTGTAGTCAGCTACAGCGGCGGCGGCAATTGCGGCATCAACCGTATCAAAATACCTGTGGCAGGCATCATGCATTTGCTGCGCGCTCTGCACCTTTACCACCTCAACAGAGTTATGGTTAAGTGTAAGGTGGGTTGGCCCACTTACCAACACTACTTCAGCACCTTCATTGGCGGCAGCCAGTGCAATGTCATACCCCATTTTGCCTGTGGAATGGTTCCCTATAAAACGTACAGGATCTATCGCTTCGTATGTGGGGCCGGCAGTAACCAGAATTTTTTTTCCGCGGAGGGGTAATTTACCCTCAATGTCTTTCTCAATAAATGCTACAATATTCTCAGGTTCAGCCATACGTCCTTCGCCTGAAAGCCCGCTCGCAAGTTCACCACTTTCGGCAGGTATCATTATGTTGCCAAAAGATGTGAGTTTACTAAAGCTGTCTAATGTAGAAGGATGCTTGTACATATCCAGGTCCATTGCCGGGGCAAAATATACCGGGCATTTGGCAGAAAGATAGGTTGCTATAAGAAGGTTATCGGCATTGCCCGAAACCATTTTTGCCATGGTATTGGCGGTGGCCGGTGCAATAACAAAAAGGTCGGCCCAAAGGCCAAGCTCCACGTGGTTATTCCAAACGGCATTTTCATCTTCCTCATTATAAAAAGATGAATGTACCGGATTTTTGGATAGTGTAGAAAGTGTGAGGGGGGTAATAAAATCTTTAGAGGCAGGTGTCATGACTACCTGTACATGAGCACCTGCCTTTATAAATAGCCTTACCAGTGAAGCTGTTTTGTATGCGGCAATGCCGCCGGATATACCAAGCAGGATTTTTTTACCGCGTAAAACAGACATGGCCGGTTGTATTATTTGTTAGCTTCCCTGTATGCAATTTTGCCCTCAAGCCATTCCTGTACGGCAAGCGCGTGAGGCTTAGGAAGCTTTTCGTAAAACTTAGATACTTCTATCTGCTCTTTGTTCTCAAAAATTTCCTCAAGGCTGTCGTTATAAGTAGCAAATTCCTCCAGTTTCTCGATCAGTTCCTTCTTGATCTCACCATTAATCTGGTTCGCCCTCTTCGCCATAATCGTGATCGCCTCATAAATGTTACCTGTAGGCTCTTCTATCTTGCTTTTGTTATAGGTAACCGTGTTTACGGGAGCAGTTGTCTTTTTTAAATCCATGACTTGTTATTTAGAAAATTTTTGTAATTCCGTTTCAATTTTTGCAAGCATCTCGTCAGCCTGCTTTTTATACTTAGTATCGCCTCTAAATTTCATTAGCGCGGCATAATTTCCTTTTGCCTGATTAAGCCTCTCCTGCATCCTTTCAGGTACACTGTTAATAGCTAACTGATAGGATGAGTCCAACTTATAATAAAGCGCGTCTTCCTTAAACGGCGTACCCGGATAATCAATTATAAAATTATCAAGCGCTTTTACAGCAGCCTTATAATCCATAATAGTGTTGTATCCTTTCGCTATCTCATATGCCTTTTTCTCCAGCTTTTCCCTAAGCTCCTTTACCACCTGGTTGGCTTCGGCCATATACTGTGAGTTAGGGTAAGTATCAATAAAGTTCTGCAGCTTGTCAATAGCCTTATACGTATCTACCTGGTCCAGCGAATATACCGGTGAAAGGTGGTAATAACTTTTAGCGCCAAGGAAAGCGGCTTCTTCCATTTTATCGCTACGCGGATATCCTGCAGCAAAACTTTCAAACTGGTAACCGGCCAGATAATACTGTTCGGTTTTGTAGTACGCCTGCGCATACATATAGAACATGCTTTCGGCTTCTTTCTTCCCTTTATAAGAAGGCGCTACC
>JAEWKB010000101.1 GCA_023386255.1 Bacteroidota bacterium | reverse complement strand
CCATCACGTTCTTCGGTAGCTTTAATGTCATCGTTGTAAATTATGTGAGTGCCGATGTTAGCTTTCACATATTCATTCACCGTCATGTCAAGCGACAGTTGCCAATTTACGTCTATATTTCCGAATTTGTTCAGGTAATCGGTATAAAGGCTAAGGCGGTGGTCGAGCATTATGTTCTTGAATATCTGCCTTTTCAGTTGATTCGTAATCAATATACCAATTTCTGTACGTGAATTTTTCCCGCTTTTTATCTTATTACCTTCTTCATCATATATGGCGGCATCAACACCAAATGCACCCTGGTCGGCCAGTGTCTGGTTCAGCACCAGTGTGGTTTTATCAGTAAGTGGTGAGAAATATGCTGTAAGCCCTAAATCTTTCCGTATATATTCTGTACCAACCCCTAGGAAAATATATGCCGGAGAGAAAGGCCCGGAAATTTCATCAGTAGTATTTGGGTAGGCATAGCCGTTGGCAAACTGCGTGGTAAAGTTAAACTTGGCACTGTAATACCAGTTAGAGACAGTATCCCTGCGGTAGCCGAAGGTGGAGTTAAGCAGTATCTGGTCGTCGGTCTTACGCATTTCCTGCCCTTCTTGGCTGTTAAGCCCATATCTTAATATAAGTTCGTTCATCCAGTTAATATTGCCTTTAGTATACTTACGCACAAAATTGCCTTTGGCAAGTCCGGCAACCGAATTGTTACCACCCACGCTCCAGTTTAAAAAAGCCACCTGGTTAATGTCAAGGCCTACGGTATTTGTTTTTTCCCAGTGTGTTATTGTATCTGGCAGGGAGGTAGTTATAATTACCTGCGAAAAACTGTTATGCTTTAAGGCTGCTACAAAGAGTATAATGAGAAGGGCTTTATTCCTCATGAGAAGTAAGGCAAAATTAAAATTTGGTGCAAAAGTCGGTATTTTCAATAACCTGAAAAAATATCTGTAAGGCTTTTAACGTCAATACCCGCATATTGTTGCAACTGGCGCACAGTTCCGTGCTCAATAAATTCATCAGGAATGCCCAAAACCTTAATTGATGCCGTATAATTGTATTTGGCCCCAAAAGCAGCAATACTGCTGCCGAAGCCGCCTGTTACCACTCCTTCCTCTATGGTAATTATAGATTTATGTTTAGTGAAAATGTCGTGGAGTGTCACTTCATCCAGTGGCTTTACAAACCCGAAATGATAATGAGAGAAATTTTTAGCATTACCTGCACCAGCAAGAGCCTTTGTTGCATTGTTGCCTATAGTTCCTGTGGTCAGTATAGCTACATCGGAGCCTTTTGTTAATTGTAGTACTCTACCAATTTCAATAGCTTCAAAAGGCTTTTGCCAGTCGGCAGATTCACCGCGTCCGCGAGGGTATCGTATAGCTATAGGATGCTCAAGGCCAAGCTGTGATGTATATAGTATATTCCGAAGCTCACGCTCATTAAGCGGCGCAAACAGGATAAGGTTGGGTATGCACTGCAGGTAGGCAATATCAAAAACACCATGGTGTGTAGCGCCGTCTTCACCTACAAGTCCCGCTCTGTCCAGGCAAAAGATAACAGGCAGGTTTTGCAGGGCGACATCATGTATTACCTGGTCATACGCCCGTTGCAGAAAAGTAGAGTAAATATTACAATATACTGTCATGTCCTGTGTAGCCATGCCTGCTGCCAGGGTTACGGCATGCTGTTCGGCAATGCCTACATCAATGGCACGGTCGGGGAAAGCCTGCATCATGTATTTCATTGAACTGCCCGAAGGCATGGCGGGAGTAATCCCGATTATCTTTTCATTCTGCTGTGCCAGCTCCACCAGTGTAAGCCCAAAAACATCCTGGTATTTTGGCGGAAGATGCTCGTCAGAAATTTTTATTACCTCACCTGTTATACGGTCAAACTTTCCAGGGGCGTGGTACTTCACCTGATCTTCTTCAGCCAGTTTCATGCCTTTGCCCTTAGTTGTAACAATATGCAGGAAGCGCGGCCCCTTAAGGTGCTTTTGGCGCTCGAGTTCTTTTACAAGTTTTTCAAGGTCATGCCCATCAATGGGGCCGCTGTAGTCAAAGTTTAGCGATTTTATCATGTTGTTCTGCCTCGGGTTACGGCCTTCTTTAACCTCGGTCAGGTAATTTTTCAACGCTCCCACACTGGGGTCTATTCCTATGGCATTATCATTAAGGATAACCAGCAGGTTAGCATCGGTCATACCTGCATGGTTTAGCCCTTCAAATGCCATTCCTGAGGCAATTGACGCATCGCCTATAACTGCAATATGTTGTTTCTCTGTCTCACCTTTTAATTGTGAAGCTATAGCCATGCCCAGTGCGGCGGATATTGATGTGGACGAATGCCCGGTACCAAAAGTATCATACTCGCTTTCGCTGCGTTTCGGGAAACCGCTTATGCCGCCCCACTGGCGGTTGGTGTCAAACCTGTCCCTGCGGCCGGTAAGTATTTTATGTCCGTATGCCTGGTGGCCTACATCCCAAACAAGTTGATCATGGGGAGTGTTAAACACATAATGCAATGCTATGGTAAGCTCTACCACACCAAGGCTGGCGCCCAGATGCCCTTCCTTTACCGATACCACATCAATAATAAATTCACGCAGCTCTTTGGCCAGTTGCGGCAACTGTGAAGGGTTGAGTTTTCTTAGGTCAGCCGGAAATTGTATATGTGGTAGCAGGTATTCCATGGTTTAGCAAATTTACAAGAAATGTATCATCCGTGTTCCTGCAAAACTTACTTTTGCTATATGCAAAACATCTTCTCCGACGAATACTTCATGAAGAAAGCCTATCAGGAGGCTGAAATTGCTTTTGAAAAAGGCGAAGTGCCTGTAGGTGCGCTGGTGGTAATAGATAATAAAATTATTGCCCGCACCCATAACCTTACCGAACTGCTTACGGATGTTACCGCCCACGCCGAGATGCAGGCCATAACCTCAGCTGCAAATTTTATTGGAGGCAAATATCTTACAGGCTGTACGCTCTATGTAACCCTGGAGCCATGCCAGATGTGTGCCGGAGCCTTATATTGGAGCCAGATTGCCAAAGTAGTTTACGGTGCTGCCGATGACCACCGGGGCTATAGGGTAATGGGCGGAAAGCTGCATCCTAAGACTGTTGTTGTGGGCGGGGTTATGGAGCAGCAGTGCGGTGACCTGGTAAAAGAGTTTTTCAGGCAACGCAGGAAGTAAAAAAACATTGTTTTTCAGGTTTTTAAAGGTTGTGCAAAAGATGTTGTAATGAATTAAAAATAATCTTACATTTATTACAATATTTTGATGATGTTATTAGTTATAGCGGAAAATAACAACCTCATTAACCTAACAAAAACAACCACATGAAAACCTTCAGACTGGTACTGATAGTTGCAGTACTGCTTGTGCTCAATTCGTGCAAAAAATCAAGAAAAGATTTTGATTCGGATTTCATCCTTTACAGGGACTATATTACCAGTTTTTCATCGGGAATCATTTCGGCAAAGTCAGACATCCAGGTTGGCCTTGCCTTCGCTAAAAAAGAATGGAAGGTAAATCAGGAGCTGGATAAAAATTTCTACAGTATTTCGCCCTCAGTTGACGGTAAGGTTATTTATCTGGCGGAAAATATTATTGCATTCCGCCCCGCAAAAAAGCTGGAACAGGACAAAGAATATCAGGTAACGCTGCATCTTTCCAAATTTATAAATGTACCTGCAAAGCTAAAAGACTTCAACTTTACGGTAAAGACACTGAAACAGGATTTTGTGGTGGAAACAAAAGACCTGCAATCCTACAGTAAAGAGGTGCAGTTCCTTAATGCCTCACTTAAAACCAGTGATGTTATGAGTCTGGCTGACGCTAAAAAAATAGTACGCGCTGAGCAGGATGGCAGGCAGCTTCCGGTGCGCTTTGATGGTAATGCGCCCAATGGTACAGAATTTCACATCATAATCGACAGCATTCACCGAAAGGAAGACAGCAGTAAGATAAAGATAATATGGAATGGCGATGATGCCGGTGTAGATAAAAAAGGGGAGCAGGAGTTCGAGATCCCGGGGCGTAACACTATGAAGGTATTGAGCATGACCGTAGCCGACGGCGATAACCAGGAACTGCTCATCAACTTCTCCGACCCATTGCGCAAGGACCAGGATTTTAACGGGCTGGTAGCTGTAGAATCAGTCAACACGCTACGTTATGCGGTTGACGGAAACCTGCTGAAGGTGTTTTTTGATGAGCCGCTTAACGGAAATTTTCTCGTAGAGGCTTTTCAGGGTATTGAAAATACAGATGGTTACAAGATGAAGCAAACCTACAGTATGAAAGTACTATTTGAGCAGCTTAATCCTGAGGTTAAATTTGTAAAGAACGGTACCATACTGCCAAGCTCCAGCAACCTTAAGCTAAACTTCCAGGCTGTTAACCTGAGCGCGGTTGATGTAAAAGTGTACCGCATATTTGAAAACAACGTGCTGCAGTTCCTGCAGGATAATGAACTTGACGGCAGCTATGACTTGCGTAAAGTGGCGCTGCCCATAGCCACGCAAAAAATTGTGCTGAATACCAACAAGCTCACCAATTATGCCAAGTGGAACTCCTTTGCGCTGGATATTTCCACACTTATAAAACCACAGCAGGGGGCAATCTACAGGGTGGAGATGTCGTTCAGGCCATCGTACTCGCTGTACAAGTGTGATGATCCTACTGTATTGGCAGAGACTGAAGAAGAACAGGAAGAGCCGGAAGAGGAAGTTAATGACTATGGAGACGAATACTACGACTACTACGAGTATGACTATGACTGGAACGAACGTGAGAATCCGTGCAGCAAATCGTATTACTATAATCGCAAGATAGCTACAAACGTTTTGGCGAGCGACCTAGGTGTAATTGCCAAACGCGGCAAGAACAACAGCTACTTCTTCGCGGTGAATAATATTGTTACTACCGAACCTGTTATGGGTGCTAAGGTAGAAGTCTACAATTACCAGCAGCAGATATTGGCATCGGCCACAACAACCGATCAGGGCTCTGTAAGTTTTACGCTTGATAAACCGGGATTCTTCGCCATCGTGAAGAAAGGTAATAATACGACTTATATAAAGCTGTATGATGGTAATGCTCAATCAGTCAGTAATTTTGATGTTGACGGTACACGGCTGCAAAAGGGCCTCAAAGGCTACATTTACGGCGAGCGTGGCGTATGGCGCCCGGGTGATACCATTTTCCTTGGCTTTATTGTAAATGATAAGGAAGCAAAACTGCCGGCAACACACCCTATCAAACTTCGGGTATCCGATCCTAACGGCAAGGTGGTTATCCAGTCGGTTCAGCCATCCAAAGGCAGTAACCACTACAGGTTCCAGTTTAAAACACACACATCGTCGCCAACGGGTAACTGGGAGGCTATGATAGCAATAGGTGGGGCTAAATTCTACAAAAGCCTTAAGATTGAAACCATAAAGCCAAACAGGCTCAAGATAAAGAACGGTTTTGAGGGTAAGGTCATCTATGGCAATGCTCCTAATACAGCCAATGTAAACGTGGCATGGCTGCATGGTGCTGTGGCGAAGGACCTGAAGCTTGAAATGCAGGCCAAGTTCATGAAGCAGGAAACTAAGTTCAAGGGCTACCAAAATTATTTCTTTGACGACCCTGCACAGGATTTCAAAACAGAGGAAGTTAATATCTATTCCGGCAAAACAGACGGCAATGGTAATGCTCAGGTAACCCTGCAGCCACAGCTACAGTCGCGCGCACCAGGCATGTTAAAAGCGGCAATTATTACCAAAGCATATGAAAAAGGCGGTGATGTTTCTACGGATGTAATTTCATCTACCTATTCACCTTATGATACCTATGTGGGGGTTAAGCTGCCGGAAGCCAATAAATATGGAATGCTCGAAACGGGCAAACCTAATAGGTTTGATGTAGTTACACTAGCCGGTAATGGCAAGCCTAAAGGTATTAGGCTACTTGATGTAAGGGTGTATAAGGTGGAATGGCGCTGGTGGTGGGATGCTACGCATGATAACCTGTCGTCTTACAACGCAGCATTATCTAACACACCATATTATTCTACCC
>JAEWKB010000079.1 GCA_023386255.1 Bacteroidota bacterium | reverse complement strand
TATACCACTGGTCCTGGTACATGGCACCGCTGAAAGCAGTGGGGTGTGTGGCGGCTTTTTCAGCAAGTTGCTTTGCAGCATTATAATCTTTTTCAATCTGGTGGAAAATCCTCTCCGCTTCTTCATTCTTATCGTATAAAGCGCCGAAGAACTTTATCCACTCGGCCTTTCCAAGAGGCGATTGCTCTGTCCAGTCGCCGTTATATAATACCTTCATTCCGCTTTGCTGCAGGTTGTTCAGGGTTTTGTTATTGCTGCTTATGCTGAAGCCCACCACAGCATCGGGCGACAAATCAAGCATTATCTCAGTATTCAAGCTTTCGTTGGCCCCCACTTCTTTTACTTTGCCCGCATCTACCAGCTTCCTCGTTTTTTCTGATGAGATATAATCGGTGGTGGGGAAGCCGATAAGAGAACTTTCCATCCCCAGCATTTCCAATGATGGTATATGCGTTGTTGAAGTTACCACAACAGTTTTTATAGGTACCTGCACGGCGGTGTATTTCTGCAGGCTGTCGGGAACTGCAACGCCTTCTTTGTGCAGCACATAAGAAAAACTTTGCGCAGCTTCCGGCCACGGATTGGTGACTTTAACCACGCTGTAGCCATCATATTTGTACAGCTCCAGTCCGTTGGCATGTTTTATAGAGTTTGATGCTTTTACAGCAGTTGTTTTAGGTGCGGTTGTATTGTTTTTGCATGAAGAAAAAGCAATGTGCAACAGCAGTAAAATGTATGGAAGGTACTTTTTCATAAGATGCAAATGTATAATATTTAATCATTAGCTCCTGCAATGTATTTTCCGGGATTGTGTAGCTGTTCCCCTCTTGAGAGGGGTTAGGGGTGTGTATTAATTCAGTCATGCAACGATTTTGTAAATCTTGCAGGTGTAAATATTAATCCTATATTTGCACCCACTTAAGGTTGTGATGCGGTTAACGCCGCATCCCATTAAAAGGGAATCAGGTTAAAGCCTGAGCTGTTCCCGCAACTGTAAGCTAATCCCGCATGGGAGGCTGTTGTAAACCTCAAGCCACTGTTCGTAACCGAATGGGAAGGCAAACAACAGTACGCAAGCCAGGAGACCTGCCTTAGGGTTAACAAATACCTGCCTTCGGGAAAAAAGGCACCGGAATTATGACGCTAAAAAAGCTTTTATCCTTTGGTTTACTCTTACTGTGCCAACTTGTATTGGCGCAAAATGATTCTGTTATACAACTGAAAGAGGTTATCATTCCCGATACTCATCTTCGCGATTTCTCCGGTTCGCAAACTGTGCAGCAACTGAATGATTCTGTCATCAACAGGAATCCGTCCTCACTTACCTCGCTGCTTCAGTACAATACCGTAATATACTTTAAAGAGAACGGACTGGGAATGGTTTCGGCACCGTCGTTCAGGGGAACCACAGCGCAGCAGACCGCGGTGATATGGAATGGCATCAACATCAACTACCAGCTTAACGGGCAGACTGATTTTAATGCGCTTAACACCCGAGACTTCAGCAGTATCAGCGTGAGGGCAGGCGGCGGAAGCGTGCTTTACGGCAGCAGCGCCATTGGCGGGAGCATACACCTGAACAGTGATTTGGCATTCGGCAGCAGGTTCAGCAATGAAATCAGGGCCGACTACGGCAGTTTTAATACCCTTGGGCTAAACTACAAGGTAAATGCTGCTACTGATAAGTTTAGCACACAGGTGAGTTTTACCCGTAACAGCTCGGATAACGATTATGATTACCCCGGCTATAACCTGAAGAACGAGAACGGGCAGTACCACAACACCAGCCTTAATGCGGCAATGGCATATAAGCTTAATGACAGGAACATGCTGCGGCTTTACAGCTACATGTATGACGGTGAAAGGCATTTTTCACGTACGCTGGCAGCACCCTCGCGCAGCATGTATAGGGATGTAAATACCCGTAACCTGTTGGAGTGGGTGGGGCAGTATGGAAGTTTCACATCAAAGCTTAAAGCAGCCTACCTGACTGAGAACTATAAATATTTTGAGAACTTTGAACTGGATAATTATGATACAGGCAAGGTAAATACATGGCTGTTGCGTTACGATATAGCTTATGATATTACTAAAGACATTAAGCTGAATGCTATAGTTGATTATACTGAAAACACGGGAGAAGGATCTGACATTGTAACTGAAACAAGACAGGTAGGTTCGGGTAGCCTGCTGATGAAGCACATAATTACTAAACAACTGCAGTATGAAGCAGGTGTGCGCAAAGAGGTAACTAATATTTATGACAGTCCGCTGCTGTTCTCGTTCGGGGCGAAGTATGATGCAACAAAATTTTATAGCATAAAACTGAACGGTTCCCGCAACTTCCGCATGCCTACATTCAACGACCTGTACTGGCAGGGCAGCGGCAACCCCAATCTGAAGCCTGAAACATCGTACCAGGCGGAACTGGGGAATGAGTTCAGGGCTGGTAATGCTAAACTTACGATTACCGGCTATTACATAAAGCTGAAGGACATGCTGCGCTGGGTACCTACTGCAAATGACTGGGACCCGGAAAATGTGGACCGTGTTACTACTTACGGACTTGAAGCGTTGGGCAGCTGGCACAAACAGTGGGGCAGGAGCCGCATTGAATTTGCAGGTACCTATAGCTATACAACATCAAGGCGCGATGGCAGGAGCGAGCAGCTTATATATGTACCATTCCATAAAGCAACGGCATCATTAGCCTATTCATATACCAACCTTTCGGCCTACTACAGGCATTTGTTTACCGGGGAAGTTTTTACCACATCCGACAATTCAGCCACAATTGACCCGTATAATGTATCAACTGTAGGGGCCGAATATCATTTTAACCTGCTAAACGGGCTTGATGTAGGCGTGCAGGTGCTTAACCTGTGGAATGAAGAATACCAGAGCGCTGCTGTACGCCCTATGCCCGGCAGGAACTACAACATGTACTTAAACTTTAAATTTTAATATTATAATGAAACTAAACAAACTGTTTTTAACAGCTATTGCAGCTTCTTTGTTATTTACCTCGTGCAGCAATGACGATGACAGCCCCGTGGCATCAGGCCAATATGAAAGCGGTATCCTTATCCTTAATCAGGGAGGCTTTGGTGCCGGTAATGCATCGGTATCGTTTCTTTCTGAAAATTTTGAACTGGAAAACAACATTTTTGCAGGTGTAAACAACGGAATGATACTTGGTGATACAGGGCAGGACATAGGGTTGATTGGCGACCTTGCTTACATTGTTTTAAATGTTTCTAATAAGATAGAGATTGTAAACCGCTATACGTTTGAACATGTAGGCACTATTAATACAGGTTTAAACAACCCGCGTTACATTGCTTTTACGAACGGCAAAGCGTTTGTGACCAACTGGGGCAATGCCGGGGTAACTACTGACGATTATGTTGCCGTAATAAACCTTAACAGTAATACTGTAACTTCAACCATACCGGTTGCCGAAGGCCCTGAAAGGATAATTGAGGAGAGCGGCAGGCTGTATGTGGCACATTACGGTGGCCTTGGCTATGGTAATAAAATATCGGTTATAGATGGTATTAATAATACCTTCCTTACCACAATTAATGTGGGTTATGTACCAAATTCGCTGGAAATAGTAAACGGAAGGCTATACGTAATGAGCGGCGGTGTGCCTTCATGGTCGCAAACATTGCCGGAATCTGCAGGGAGCCTTACTGTAATTAATGTGGCGAACAATTCGGTTATAAACACACTAGAGTTTCCGGGAGTTTCCCACCCATCTAATATGGATATAGAGAATGGCAGTTTATACTACACAGTAGGTTCAGGTATATACAAAATGAATATGAATGACATTGCACTGCCTGCCACGCCATTGTTTACTACCACGGCACAGGGTGCTTACGGTGTTTACAGCTTTGCAGTAAGGGGCAGCCACATTTACCTGGGTGATGCGGTAGATTATAATTCTGCCGGTAAGGTATATGTTCACTCACTTACGGGTACTCCTGAGCATAACTATACTGTGGGTGTTGTACCTGCAGGCTTTTATTTCAATAATTAATTATTGTTTTATCCTGTAAATAAAAGGCTTCCGTAACAGGAAGCCTTTTGTATTTAATTTTATAAAGGATTTTTTAAATCTAATATACCCGGAGGAGCATCTTCAATATACATTTCAGTACCAAATCGGCGCATGCTCTTAGAATCTTTAAAATGCCTGGTTGATATTGATGGCTGCTGCGGTACAAACCTGCCGGTACCGGTTATTACACTTATGGCTTTAGCAAGCAGCGGTTCATCTGTACTGCCTATCTGGCCAAGGTTGTCCATATTCTCTTCAAGTTCATGGTCAGGATCTATGCCGTTGCTGTAATTCCCAAAATTATCAGCATTCAATGTCCTTAGCACAATAGGCTGCATTGCGTAGGTGCTTTCAAGGTCATTTCTCGAAAAATCATCCGAATCATATAATGTTATAGAACCTACATTCTTACCTGTAGTAGTATCGCCTATAACTACAACATCTATATACGGCCTAAGGCAGTTAATGAGCAGCTCGCTTGCTGATGCGGTTGATTGTGAAGTAAGAATATATACTTTTTGAAGCCCCACTTTATTTATAGCCTCACCGTTAGACATTTGAGTTACAAAATTTTCACGCAGTGCCTGTGGTGAATTGCTTTCATAGAACGCCTGTATACGGCTGTTGTACTGCTGCTTCGAGAAAAGCTCATTGTTAACAGAATTATTGGTTATCATGCTGGCAAGGTAAGCCGATGTGCGTACCGAACCGCCACCGTTGTACCGTAGGTCCAGCACAAGGTCGGTAATACCCTGTGCCTGTAGTTGCCCAAAAGCAGCATTAAGTTCGCTGTTGTAATTGCTGTAAAAGCCGTTGTACATCAGGTAACCTATAGTATGTCCGCTAATGTTATATGTATTGGTATAATACACCGGGTTTTCGGCATACTCTGCTTTGGTAAGCGAGATACTTTCACCCGTAGGGTTTAAGGCCCCGCTGTTATAGTTAGCAAGATTTATTGTATAGGTAGTATTGCTTAGCAGGTTTTGATAGTTAGCAGTAGTTAGCGGCTGATTGTTTACAGCATAAAATATATCGCCCCGCTGCACACCTTTTGTAGCTGCATCGCTGTTGGGTAGTACGTAACGCACATAACCAAAAATATCAGTAGTGCTTCCAGGTACGTAGCGCAGGCCGTATTCCATTCCGTTGCTTGTGGCAACGCCCTGCAATGCATTTTCCAGCACGCGGTAATCAGGGAATATTACACTCCATCGGTCTACCGCATCAGGTCCCGTCGGCCTGTAGAGTAGGCTGCGGAAAAGCTCTTCAGGGCTTCCAAACCCTTGTAAATAAGAGTTGAGTTCTGCCTGGTTGCTAAACCTGTTGTCGGCAAGTTCAGGTACATTATCTTTCCACAGGTACCACAGGTTCATTCCCTTCCATACGAAGTCAGACACCGGTACTTCATGGTCGTCCTGGTCATCGCACGCCTGAAAGCTTAAAGCCCCTATAATAAGGGCAGTAAACAGTATGCTAATCTTTTTCATTGCAGCTATTTATTAATAATAAGAACGTAAAAGTAGTATTTTTAATTTTATGTTGTAACAAAAATAATACGTGCTCGTCTTGCTTATATAACCAGTAACAAACCATCTTGAGTAATGAACCAAACGGAGTTTATAACAATTATTTCTCCTTTTAAAGACCGGGTTTTCCGGTTGGCAAGACGGCTCCTTGTGAGTACCGAAGAGGCAGAAGACGCCACCCAGGAAGTGCTGGTGCGGCTGTGGAACAACAAGGACAAGCTGGCAAATTACTCGAGCGTGGAGGCACTGGCAATAACAATAACAAAAAACTATTGCCTGGACCAGCTGAAGAGCAAGCGTGCCACTGAAATGCGGATAGTACACTCTAACTATACCGACAGGCAGGCGGGGCTGCAACAGCAGGCAGAGGACAGGGATAGTTTGGACTGGGTTGGTAAAATAATTGACAGCCTGCCCGAGCAGCAAAAGATGATAGTGCAGATGCGGGATATTGAAGAATATGAATTTGAAGAGATAGCGAAAATAATGGACATGAACGAAACGGCCGTGAGAGTGGCCCTTTCAAGAGCGAGGAAAACAATAAGGGAAGAACTTACAAAAAAACACAGCTATGGAATTAAAGCGAATTGAACAACTACTGGATAGATACCTTGATGCCGAAACCAGCATTGCCGAAGAGAAGGAATTAAAGGCCTACTTCGCCTCGGACAGTGTGGCGCCGCATCTTGAACACTACAGGCCTGTGTTCGGGTATTTCTCACAATCAGGATCACAAACGTTTGAAAAGACGATACCATTAAAAACTAATAAACAACGTAAGTATGTAGCGTGGTTATCGATTGCGGCAAGCATTGTGGTACTTTTTGGAGTATTTACATTTTTAAACAACAAACCGGCGCAGCAGGAAGACCTGGGTACGTTTGATGACCCTGAAGTAGCCTTCCGCGAAACGCAGAAAGCCTTGAACATGTTATCTAAAAATGTGAATGAGGGAGTAAACAGTATAGAGTATTTAGGAGAGTATGAAAAAACACGAAAAACAATATTTAAACAATAACAAAATGAAAAAGCTGATAATAACCTTTGTATTAATTTTAATGCCTTCTTTATTCTTTGCCCAAACTACGGCATTTGATAAATTTGAACGTGAAGGCGTAGATGCGGTAATTGTAAACAAGAAGATGTTTGAGCTTATGGGTAATGTAAAAATGGACCCTAAGGATGTGAACGCGCAGCAATACCTTAAACTGATAAAGAAACTGGATAACCTTAAGGTTTTTAGTACCACAAATACCAAAATTGTATCTGAGATGAAAGGTACTGTAGAAGGCTATCTGAAAAAATACCCGCTTGAAGAGCTTATGCGCATTAACGAAGGTGGCCGTACGGTAAAGATCTATGTAAAATCTGGCGCTACATCAAGCCAGGTAAGGGAACTGCTTATGTTTATTGACGGAGGAAGCGCCAAGAACAGCAGCATACTTATGTCGCTTACGGGTAACTTTGACCTAAGCGAGATATCGTTCCTTAATGATTACATGAAGATACCGGGTGGTAAAGAACTTAAAAAAGCATCTACAAAGAAATCATAAGCCATGATACGTACCCTAATAGCCTTTTTACTTGTAGTTGTTGCATTAACATCCTGCAGCCAGGAACCCACACTGCAAAAATATTATGTTGAAAAATCGGGTAAACCAAGCTTCTCAACGTTTGACATAGCACCTACCATAATCAACTCCAGAAAACTGTCGCTTTCGGCAGAGGAGCAGAAAGCCCTGGAGTCGCTGCACAAGTTCAATATCCTGATCTACCAGAAGGATGCTAAAAAGCCGGCAGAGTATGATTCAGAGAAGGATAAAGTTAAAACCCTGCTTAAAAACGATAAGTATGAGGAACTGATGAAGTTTAACGCAGGTGGCATGGGCGCTTCTATAAGCACAAAAGGCGAGGGCGAGAACATTGATGAGTTTGTGGTTTTTGTAAATAATAAAGAAACAGGTTTTGGCGTAGTGCGGGTACTTGGCGAAGATATGACCCCTAACAATGTACTTACAATAGCAAGCCTTATACAAAAAGCCGGCATAGACCCTGAGCAGCTAAAGCCTTTGCAACAGCTGGTTAGCAAGCCGCAGCCTTACACACAGCCGCAGGAGGATGTTAAAGTAGAGGTTAAGGAATAAGAATAGAGTTAGTTAGAATTAGTTAGAAATAAAATCCCCGGCATGCCGGGGATTTTTTATTGAAAAACAAGTGGTAAATTAAATTTTGTCTTAGCAAAATCTCCTGCGTAATGTCCCGGCTGCCAGCGCGGAAGCGACTTTGTGAGCCGTATGGCTTCGTCATTTAGAGCAGGATTTTCAGAACTTTTAATAGTTATATCACTTGTAAATCCTTTAGTATCAATAAAAAATTCTACTACAACTTTACCTTTTTCTTTTATTTTCTTATTTATGTTTTTCCTGATAAAGTCAAACACATCAGGAAATCCGTTGTAAGGCATTGGCTGGATAGGACTGTTATCGAGGAAATATTCTTTTATGTCCTCCTTTAACTCAACCCCCTGATCGTCTATAATTGTTAACAACTTTTTATCATTCCGGCTAAAACTGGCTCTGATAGTATCCTGACCTTTATAAATATAAATGTATTTTTCATTATCATAAGAGGCTATTAATTTTGCATCTTTATAATAAGTAGTGTTTGAAGCATATTTACCATTCTCAAATTGCACCATAACCAATAAGCCTTTGTTTTCGTTAAAAGCTTTCCAAATTCCTGTCTTTTCATTGTTGTCATCAAGGCAGTTGATAGTCTCCCCCTTGTAAGTAATACAATCTTGTGAAAAAGCTACCGAAGAAGAAAAAAGCAAGAAGGGCAAAAAAGTTTTTCATATAATTGAATAAAGGAGCAAATATAGAGCTCAGTTTTATTTCTGCATCTCCTTAATCCTGTACATTACAACCCTTTTTATCAGGTCCAGCGGCATTGGCTCGCTTAGAGGAAACTGCACTGATGCTTTACCTGTTGTGTATTTGGCAAACTCATCTTTAAAAGGAGATGTTTCAGGGGCAAGCGCATAAAACCCGATGTGTTTTTTGTAGCCGGCAAAATGTACCAGGTACTTATTGGTATATTTAAAGGTCGGCATGTTGTAGCTTATACACTCTACAGCATCAGGTGCGGTTTGTTTAATAATACGGCGCACTTCTTGCAGCGCTTGTTGCGCATCTTCAGGAAAAGCGGCAATGTATTGATCAATAGTAACAGGTTTTATGGAATCCATAAGTATAGGGTTTATACCCAAAGGTACATTACAATGCCTCACCAAATTCGGCTATGGAGTCAAAAATTTTTATGTTGTTGCCAAGCTTCTCTTTTTGTAAGTATTGTGTATTGCGCCCCAGCAGGTAAAGCCGCGTAGTGTCATCATTCAGGATTTCTTTTTTCAGTGTCTCAACATACTCACTTACCTCCTGCATTCCCGGCTCAACAGTAATGTAGCTTACAAAGGTAATGTTGTTAAAGTAGTTTTTAACGTCAACAAGGCTGCTTACAGGCACGCTTTCACCAAGATACACCGTATTATATCCGTTCAGCATTAAGTCATAATTAAGGAACATCAGCCCAAGTTCATGTATCTCGTTCAGGGGCAGATACAATATAAAGGTGCGCTCAGGTTTTGTAGGCTTTTCAAGTTGCAGCTTTTCTGTATTTGCAATTAATTTCTGCTTTATCAAAAAGCTTATAAAATGTTCATGTGCAGGTG
>JAEWKB010000038.1 GCA_023386255.1 Bacteroidota bacterium | reverse complement strand
AAGGAGATACAACAAAAGCAAATAGTTGCCGAAGTAGAGCAAAAGGTTGAGGAGATACGGAAAGAGAAGAAAGAGAAGAAACTTAAAGAAAAAGCTGTTGAAAAGCCAAAAGTACCACTTAAAATTGGTGACCGTGTGCGCATGGTTGACGGCAAAGCTGTAGGCTCGATAGACGCTATTGAAAAAAACACAGCTACGGTAAATTATGGTATCTTTACATCTAAAGTTAGCCTTGATTCGCTTGAACTGGTTGAAGCAAAGAAGAAGTAATGGAAAATCTACCCCAAGATAAAAAAGTGATTTTGTTTGATGGTGTCTGCAATTTGTGTGACAACACTGTCCAGTTCATTATTAAACATGATAAAAAGGATATCTTCAGGTTTGTACCGATACAGTCTGAATTAGGCGGGGAAATCATCAGCTATTTAGGAATAGATACGTCTAAGACAGATTCAATCCTGTTATACGAGCCAGGTTATGCTTACTATTATAAAGCTGAAGCAGCCCTTAAAATTGCTAAGGAGTTAGGAGGTGCTGTTTCACTACTCAGTATTTTTTCTGCGTTACCAAACTGGCTTACAAATGCTGTTTATGATTACATAGCACGTAACCGATACAGATGGTATGGTAAGAAAAGTGAGTGCATGGTACCCACTCCCGAAATGAGAGCCAAATTTTTATAAATAAAAAGCCCCGCTATTGCGGGGCTTTTTGTATAGTTAAGCAATTATTATTGCTTAATGATTTTCTTAGTTAGAGTTCCCTGGTCAGAAGAAACAGTCATCATATACATACCTGCAGAAAGGTCTGAAATGTTGATTTGAGCTTCAGTAACACCGTCAAACTTAGCAGTTTTAACTGTACGGCCGTTAAGGTCTACAATTTCAACACCGTTTACAAGAATGTTATCTGCATTAGAAACATTAATAACATTAGTAGCTGGGTTAGGATAAACTGAAAGCTGAGATGCAAGGAAATCATTAGTGCTTAATACAGAAGTCATTGCAACAGTATCAACTAATAATGTAGCATCTGCAGGAACTACACCTGTATTGTTATGCAACGCAAAGTAGTATATTCCTGCTGTAGGCGCAGTCCACGTAGCTGTCCTTTGTACATAAGTGCCGCTGGCTATACCTGTGAAAGACTGAACAACAATTGTCTGCGCAGCAGCCGTAGGAGCAGTACCCACAGTAACATTTAAATTAAACGCTCCTGTAGCCGGCACTGACCTTGTAAAGAAAGTAAGGGTTACCTGCTCATTAGCTAAAAGGCTCACAGGCCTTAAAATAGCAAAAGCATTTGAAGCTGTAGTAGTACTGGCATTAGAAATTATAAAAGTGTTACCCGATTGAGCAAAACCTGTAGTTTGGTTAAGGCCCCATCCGATAAATTCAGTACCATCAGCAAACGCGCTTGCGTTGGTATTAACATCAAAATTATTAGAGTATGGAAGTGTCTTGGCAAGATATAAAGTAAATGGACCTGTCCATGTACCCTGGTTTAAGCCACCACAGTTAGCTCTTATAAAGTAAGTAATGTTAGCGCTTGTAGTTAAACCAGTTAAATTAGCCGATGTAGTAGTAGTGTTAACTATTGTTCCTGAACCTGCAGCATGTCCAGGTGCGCCCCAGTCAACATCATAAGATGCAGGCGCTCCAATTGCTGCAGCCCAGCTCACAGTTGCGCTGTTAGTAGTTACGTTTGTTGGATCATTAACGCTAAGTGAATTTGGACTTAAACATGTAGATGCAGCAAAATTAACTGTGAAATCAAACTCAGTCGAAGACCAGAAATTATCCCAGTGAATATAATAGGTTGTTCCTGATTGTACGGGTATAGTAAGCGTTGTAAGGAAATTATTGCTTGCAACGTCATCACTACCATTGTAACATGTTAGTGCAGCACAAGTTCCAGTAAAAATTGAAAGGCGTGTATCGCCTCCTGTGTTTGCAGGTAAATTTGATGAAATTGTAAGGTTACCATTGGCAGTAGGAGTATACGTGTACCACAGACCTGCAAGCGGAGCTCCTGCATCTGTTTCAATATCTCCAAAACAGTTAGACGCTGCAGCTCCGTTAATTGTAGGAGCAACCTGCGTACCGTTTGTTGTAATATTTACAGCTGTAGCACAACTTAGCTGTGCATTAGCAGTAAAAATTGAGCCTGTAAACAGAGCTCCAAAAAGTAAAAGTTTTTTCATGATGATAATTTTTTAATTACTGCCAAAAATATAAAAATATTTAGAAAATAGCATAATTATAGTAAAGATATTACGTTAGCGTTAAAAAAATTCTACCCAGATATTAAAAAATAGTCAGCTATAACCAGTGCAGCCATCGCCTCTACTATAGGTACTGCACGCGGTACTACGCACGGGTCATGTCTTCCTTTTCCCTGTATTTCAACTATATTTCCTTCTTTATCAATGGTTTCCTGATTTTGCATTATTGTGGCAACAGGCTTAAAAGCCACCCTGAAATATATATCCATACCGTTACTTATACCTCCCTGTATGCCTCCGGACAAATTTGTTTTTGTACTTCCGTCAGGATTAAAAATATCATTATGCTCGCTCCCTTTCATCCTTGCGCCGCAAAAACCACTGCCATATTCAAACCCTTTTACAGCGTTTATTGATAGCATTGCCTTGCCAAGTTCGGCGTGAAGTTTATCAAAAACAGGCTCACCTAACCCTGCAGGTACGTTTTGTATTACACACGTAACTGTACCTCCTACAGTATCGCCTTCTTTCCTTACCTGCTTTATATACTCTTCCATTTTTGCCGCAGTTGGAGCATCAGGACAGCGAACGGAATTACTTTCAATTAATGAAAAGTCCAGCGCCTGGTAAGGCTTGTCTATAAATATATCACCTACAGACGACACAAAGGCATTTATTTTAATTTCCGGAACTACTTGTTTTGCTATGGCACCACCCACTACCCTGCTCAAGGTTTCACGGGCAGAGCTCCTTCCGCCACCCCTGTAATCACGTATTCCATACTTTTTTTCGTACACATAATCTGCATGGGAAGGGCGAAATGCATCTTTTAAATGATCATAGTCAGCAGTTTTTTGATTGGCATTGGTTACTATAAAGCCTATTGGGGCGCCTGTAGTCTTACCTTCAAATATCCCTGAAAGGAACTGCACCTCGTCAGCCTCCTTCCTCTGGCTTACAATTGCTGACTGGCCCGGCCTGCGCCTGTTAAGCTCTTGCTGTATAGCCTGCATATCAAGGACAAGGTTTGGCGGGCAACCGTCAATAACGCCGCCAACAGCCGCCCCATGTGATTCGCCGAATGTAGTGAGCCTGAAAAAATTGCCAAAAGTATTACCTGCCATATGTATTGTTTTAAACAAATGTAACAGTTAAGCAGTAATTATAAAATAATATTTAAAGGCAATGCTAAACCGTAATTTAATGTTATGATAAATACCTGTTTATATGTATAATGGTATTTTGCAAAAAACACCATGAAAAAAAGACGTGTTGACCTTGTGGTAATTTCGGATGTGCACCTGGGAACTTACGGATGCCACGCTAAAGAACTTTTAAACTATTTAAACTCCATTAAACCCAGGACACTCATCCTTAACGGCGACATTATAGACATCTGGCAATTCAGCAAATCATATTTTCCTAAAACACATCTTAAGGTGATAAAGAAATTGCTTGATTTTGCCTCAAAAGGTACCCGCGTATACTATATAACGGGCAATCATGATGAAATGCTGCGTAAATTCAGTGATACCCATATGGGTAATTTTTCAATAGTAGATAAGGTAGTACTTGATATTGACGGTAAGAAAGCGTGGTTCTTTCATGGTGACGTTTTTGACAGCTCCGTGCAGCACGCCAAGTGGATTGCAAAACTGGGAGGCATTGGCTATGATTACCTTATACTGCTTAACCGGTTTACAAACTGGGTACTTGCACAAATGGGTAAGGAGCCCTACTCCCTTTCAAAGAAAATTAAATCAGGCGTAAAAAAAGCGGTTAAATTTATATCTGATTTTGAAGCAACAGCTACAGGCCTTGCCGCTGAAAATGGTTATGACTTTGTGGTATGTGGCCATATTCACGAACCAAAGATGGTAAAATCGCAAACAAAGAAGGGAAACGTAATGTATCTTAATTCCGGCGACTGGGTGGAAAACCTTACGGCACTGGAATACAACAAAAAGCGCTGGAAGCTTTATTCATATACCGCCGAAGTAAGTACTATAAAGGTAAATGAAGAAGAATATTTTGAAATGGAAACAGAACTTGGGCATCAGCTTATAAGCCATATACTTCTAAAGAATTTAAAAACTCTTAAAAATTAGTATATTAGCAACTGCTAAACTAACTTTTATGAAAAAAATTTACCTTTTATTATTTACAGGTTTTCTTTTTGCCGCCTGTTCTGATGATGATACCCCTGTGACCGCTGTTGAAGACAATGATGTCTCTACAGCTGATTACCTCCCTCTTAATAATACCAATTACTGGGTGTATAATGTAGATAGCCCGCAGCAGCAGGGACGCGACTCTTTATACATAACCGGAGATGTTAGCATGAACGGCAACACCTATAAAAAATTTACTACTCTTAACGTCCCTTTCGGGCTTTTCTCTAATGCTGTTTACAATGATGGCATCCGTAAGCAGGGAGATAAATTGCTGCTTACAGGGAATGCCGAATTCGGTGTGTCAGACCAGTTATCTTTAACCATACCTATAAATGATTTTGTAATACTTAAAGAAAATGCTGCGCCTGATCAGCAATTAGCTACCACTTCAGGTTCTGTAATACAGCCTGCCGATGGTTATAACCTCAAGTTCGATTATATACTCACCACACGTAATAAGCAAGACCTTGCCTCTTATACTGTAGGCACCCATACATACAGTACAGTAAAGAAAGTTGAAACCGTTCTTAACTTAAAGGTTACTGCACTTTTTGAAGTTGAAGGTTTTGGTACAGTGCCTGTAAATGTCATGAATCCGCAAAATGTTGTTGTATCTACACAATATTATGCCGATGGGATTGGCGTAGTACATGTAAGCACCGATGTGAACTATACTCTCGAAAATTTATCAGCTATTGGCCAGGAGCTTCCTATTCCGCAATCAGCCTCTGAACATCAGGAAGAAATACTGGATCATTACGGCGTAGAGTAAACATCCTTCATGATGTGTTGTGTTAAACATTTTACAAAGTATTATTCTTACAGAATAACTGCTTTTATATTTGTATGAAAAACCAACAAAAACATTATGAAGAAAGTACTATTATCTGCTTTTATGCTAATAGGATTAGCTTTAAGCACAAATGCGCAGGAGAGAAAAAATGCTTTAGGTTTAAGGCTTGGGGATAACGACGGATTTGGAGGTGAGCTTTCCTACCAAAGATATTTATCTACCGACAACAGGCTTGAAC
>JAEWKB010000308.1 GCA_023386255.1 Bacteroidota bacterium | reverse complement strand
CGGTAGACCTTAGCAACCAACGCAACAGCATGTTTGCCGAAGATGAGGAAGAAGGCGCTGAGGAAGACAAGAGTGATGGCGGCTTTTATAATGCAAAACTGCCATGGGACTTGCGCTTTGCCTACTCATTTACATTTAACAACAGTAACCGCCAGCGAGAGATTACCGGAAACTCCATTATGGTTTCGGGTAATATTGATATCACCCCGAAGTGGAAAATGGGTTTTTCTACAGGGTATGACTTTGTACAAAAGGGTATAACTTTCACCCAGCTGCGTTTTGAGCGCGACCTGCTAAGCTGGAGGATGGACTTTAACTGGGTACCGGCAGGTGTACAGAGCCAGCGCTACTGGGGCTTTTTTATTGGTATAAAATCATCTGTACTTAGCGATATCAAGTGGGATAAACGCCAGGTACCGGACAGGGTTATAAGGTAATATGGAGGCGGTTACATCAAAGAGGCATCCTGTAAAGTTTTATTTACTAATTACTTTTTTAATTATATATTTTGTTGGGGGCGGCTTATATTTTATCTCTAAATTTGATGAAGCACCTACCACCAAATATTCAGGGGAAGTTTTGATGTTCATTTTGGGATTGCTTATTCTGGTTCTAGGAATTTACCTGCTTCGCACCGTTATTAGGCTTTCGCCAAAAATTGAAATTACTGCAGAAACAATTTCATTTAATAATGATCAATTTAGTATTAATACTATCAAGAAAATAAATTTTAAGGGAGACATGAAGATAGGTATATCTATATATGATCTCGACGCTTCTGTAATCTCTTTTGCTGACGGCACAAAAAAATTTATTGTTGATAGTATGTATTCTAATAGCCGGGAGATGAAATTATATTTAAGAAGCTTACTCTATAATAATGATGTTTCTAAAAAAACCGTAGCTACAAACACAGGAGAGCATATCTTAAAAGGTAAATCATACTTAACATCTGACAAGCTGATTATTATTGGCATGACACTATTTTATTTTTACATGTTACTTTCTGATTTCGAAAATAGAAAAATATACCCATTGATCTTAATATGTCTTCTTTTCTATGGCGGCTTTTCATTTAATTTGTTTTATATAGAGATTAGTGAAAATAAGCTAATAATTAGGAATCATAACTTTTGGTGGTTTAAAAAAGTATATCATTTAAGCAACATAGACGAGACTACCATTTATTATTACCCAAGAAGAGGTGGCGCAATTAAAATACTTCAGCATGATTTCCAAAAAGCTACTTATGTCTGTTCTAGTCTCAACAAAAGGAATTGGAAAAGGCTTGATGAAATTTTACGTTCTCAAAATATAAAAATTTACAACTACCTTCAATGAAAAAAATAATTTTTACAGACAAAGCCCCTGCCCCTATCGGGCCCTACAGTCAGGCAGTATTATCAGGCAATACATTATACACTTCAGGACAGATTGCCCTGCACCCTGAAACAGGCGAGCTAATAACAAGCGATATTGAGGCCGAAACTAAACAGGTGATGGAAAACATGAAGGCTGTGCTTGGAGCTGCCGGAATGGGTTTTGAGAATGTTATTAAAGCTACCATCTTCATCAGCAATATGGATGATTTTGCCCGCATCAATAGCGTTTACAGCAGCTATATTAATGAAAAAACCGCTCCTGCAAGAGAAACGGTTCAGGTGGCAAGGCTGCCTAAAAATGTTAATGTAGAAATTTCTATGATTGCTGTGAAATAGCCTGCAACAGCAGTTCGGCTGTTGCAGAGTTTGTGGCCAGCGGCACATTGTGTACATCGCACACCCGTATCAGCATATTAATATCGGCTTCATGTGCATGGCTTGCCAGTGGGTCTTTAAAAAAGAAAACCATTTTGGTTTTGCCTTCAGCTACACGTGCCGCAATCTGAGCATCGCCTCCCAACGGGCCCGACAGCATTTTCTTTACCTTAAAGCCTGCTTTTTCGGCCTTGCTGCCGGTAGTCCCTGTTGCAATAAGTTTAATTCCTTCTTTTACAAGAATCTCCTTGTGCTTGTTAAGGAACTGTACCATCTCGGCTTTCATGCCATCGTGTGCAATAACAGCAATTTCCATATTAGTTAATCCTGTGGTATTCAATAAGTCCGTCAATTGGCCTTCTTAAAACATTGCCCAGTTTTAGGTTGTTCTTTGAAAGTACTTCGGCAAGCTCAGCCTTAAGGTAAAAAGCTATCGAACCCACAAAATGCACAGGCACTTCATGTGCATTTTCATACTGCGTAATGTAGTTATCAACAAAAGTCTGCATCGCATCAATAATTAGTGCCTTTATAAAAGTATCATCTTTGTGCTGTATAAGGAACTTTGCAAACGTAGCAAGATAAGCGTTTGGGTTTGGCTCTTTATACAGGTTATGCTTTATGGTATCCGGGTCAAGGTCATATTCCTGTTCAAACTGCTTAGCCATTGCCGCCGGCATCTTATTAAAGTAATAGGCGCGTATGAGGTCGCGCCCAAAGCGGTTGCCGCTGCAGTCATCCATGGCAATATAACCTAAAGACTGTACCTTTTGATGAAGTTCTTCGCCATCAAAATAACTGCAGTTAGAGCCGGTGCCTAATATACAGATGATAGATTTCTCATTTGTGGGATTGGTAGCATAAGCCGCCGCATAGGTATCCTCTTTTACCGTTATATCCGCCTTAGGGAAAAACTCAGTAAATATGTCCTTCATAAAAATCTTCATCCTGTCGGTACCGCATCCGGCGCCATAAAAATAAAGGCTGGTTACATCATTACGGTTATTGTAAATATCAAAACGGGCCTCCAGCCTTTCAATGGCTTCTTCCCTGCCAATAACCTCGGGGCTCAGGCCTAAGGTTTGAGTGGTAAACAGCCTGTTGCCCTGCTCATCAAGAGCAATCCAGTCGGCTTTTGTAGCACCACTATCTACTAATAATTTCATCGTGTTTTGTGAGTTAGTTCGGGTTAGTTTGTCCAGGTTAAACCTGTGTTAGTTTATTGTTTGCTGAAAGTTAAGCTCTAAATTTAAAAACAAAATGTCCCGCTTCAGGTTAAAAAGCGGGACAAGATATAAAATTATTACAATGATGCAATATGTACAGACAAATCTATAAGCTTGCTTGAATAGCCATACTCATTATCATACCAGGAAACAATCTTGAAGAATGTTGAGTTAAGCCCTATACCTGCTTTAGCATCAACAATGCTGGTACGTGAATCAGAAATAAAATCCTGAGATACCACATCATCTTCAGTAAAGCCAAGGATTCCTTTCATAGCTCCTTCAGATTCTCTCTTAAGTACCGCCATGATTTCTTCATAAGTAGTTTCTTTGCTCACTTTTACAGTCATATCCACTACCGATACATCAGCTACCGGAACGCGCATGCTCATACCTGTAAGCTTGCCGTTAAGTTCGGGTATAACCTTGCCTACCGCTTTGGCCGCCCCTGTACTTGCGGGGATAATGTTAAGCAGCGCCGCACGCCCGCCACGGAAATCTTTTTTAGAAGGGCCATCAACCGTAAGCTGTGTAGCTGTTGTAGCGTGTATGGTAGTCATAAGCGCCTCCACAATGCCAAAATTGTCATTAATTACCTTAGCCAGCGGCGCAAGGCAGTTGGTGGTACATGAAGCATTTGACACAATAGTATCCTGCGCTGTAGCTTTTTCATGGTTCACGCCCATTACAAACATCGGAGCATCTGCCGAAGGGGCCGAAATAACTACTTTTTTAGCTCCGCCGTTAATGTGTGCCTGTGCCTTTTCAATAGTTGTAAATATACCTGTACACTCGGCAACCACATCTACACCTACTTCATCCCACTTAAGTACTGAAGGGTCTTTTTCTGCCGTAACCCGAATGTGCTTTCCATTCACATATAGCTGGTTATCTTTTACCTCAACCGTACCGGCAAAGCGGCCGTGTACTGAGTCATACTTCAACAGGTATGCAAGATGGTCAACCTCCAGAAGGTCGTTTATAGCCACAACTTCCACATTGTCCCTGTTAAGGGTTTCGCGGAAAACTATGCGGCCTATCCTTCCGAAACCGTTTATTCCTAATTTAACTTTTGCCATTTTTTTAAAATTATAGATGTTTATTTTAAATCGAAACTATATCAGAAACTCTTATAAGCTCCTTGTCAATTTGTGATTTTCCTTTTACGGCCTGCTCCAGTGGCGTAAGCACTATTTCATCTTTACTAAGGCCAACCATGTAATTCGATTTGCCTTCAAGCAATGTTTCCACAGCTTTTACACCCAGGCGACTGGCAAGCACCCTGTCAAAACAGGAAGGCGACCCGCCGCGCTGCATGTGCCCCAGGATTGATACGCGCACATCATACTCAGGCATGTTCTCTTCTACATAATCTTTAAGCTCAAAAGCATTTTTACCAATCTTATCGCCCTCGGCAATTACTACAATGCTTGATGATTTGCCCGATGCCTTACTTTTACGCAATGAATCCAAAAGCCTGTCAAGCCCCATATCTTCTTCAGGGATAAGTATCTCTTCGGCACCTGCACCAATGCCTGCATTCAGGGCTATGTGTCCTGCATCGCGCCCCATAACCTCTACAAAAAAGAGCCTGTTATGTGAACTGGCCGTATCACGTATTTTGTCAATTACATCAACTACCGTATTAAGTGCGGTATCATAACCAAGTGTATGGCTGGTGCCATATATGTCGTTATCGATAGTGCCCGGTATACCTATAACAGGAAAGCCGAATTCTTTATTGAATAAAAGGCCGCCTGTAAAACTGCCGTTACCGCCTATAACAACAAAAGCATCGATACCGCTTTTTACCAGGTTATCATATGCTTTTTTGCGTCCTTCCGCAGTCATGAATTCTTTAGATCGCGCCGATTTAAGTATTGTACCTCCTTTATTGATGATATTATTAACCGATCGTGGCCCCATCTCTTTAAAATCGCCTTCTATCATGCCCTGATAGCCTCTGTATATGCCCGCACATTCTATATTGTGAAAAGCACAGGTACGTACTACGGCCCTGATAGCGGCATTCATTCCCGGAGAGTCACCCCCTGATGTTAGCACACCGATCTTTTTAATTTTTCCTGACATTTTTTAATATTTACTTGTAAAACTACAAATTTAATGTCAGATATTTATTCGTTTTTACGATCCATTAATAAAACAGCAACTTTTCAAACGTTTTCGTTAATAAGTTTTTCTTAAGGAAAATAAAAAAGCAGGTGTTTTTAATAAAAATACACCTGCTTTTTTACAAATAATGAAGTTTATAATTTTGTAATCTATTTACTCGGGATCAGGAACCCTTGGCTGTTCCTTTTTTTCATCCTCTGCTTTTTTGCGCCGCTCTCCATTAAAATCAATATAAGCAGGGGCCAGTTCAGAGTCTGGCACTTCATCTGTAGGACTGTCATCAGGATTCTCAACTTTAGTTTTCCTGAACATCTTAGCCACAAGCTCACTAAAGGTATCAAAATCTACTTCATAAGTAAGGCCTACCCCTTGTGTGTATCCTATACCTTCGCCAAGAAAATTATAATCGTTCTCACGGTTAAACACCCTTGCTTTTAAGGTATTGTCATCATTAAGTCGCAGTTCAGCCTGCACATTCCCTACAATGGCAGACTCATTGGTGCCTACTCCGCCTACAGGCACCCCAAG
>JAEWKB010000300.1 GCA_023386255.1 Bacteroidota bacterium | reverse complement strand
GACCTGCAGAACCCGCTGCAGATATTGCTTTTTTACCGAAAGTTCAACATGGTAGTTTTGCTGGATAACCAGCTGAACGAAGTAAGACGCATTAACTTTTCGCAGCTGCCTCCTACTGTAGCCGAACCTATAATTGCCGATGCTGCCGGGCTGGCCTCGCAAAACAGGCTTTGGGTTTTTGATGTCAACTCGCAAAGGCTGGGGCTGTTTGACATGGCACAGAATAATTTTAAAGCCATAACACCGCCTTTTACCGAGGCGATTAAATACTACCACACTGACTATAATTATTTTTATTGGATTGATTCTGCCAATAAATGCTACGCTGCTAACCTGTTTGGCAAGGTTACTTTTTTAGGTGATGTCCCTAAATATGATAAGGTCCAGCTGGTATCTTCTACTGAAGTTTTATATACGAAAGATAACGCTCTTTACCTGTATAACCCACAGGGAGGAACAGCCAAACGGATTGAGCTTGTGGAAAAAACGTTGGATGGTTTTCAGTATTCAGCGCAAATTTTATCTATTTTTACCGGCTCGGAAATCAATCAGTATAAAATAACTTTATCTCAATAATGCATATAGCTGTAGCCGGAAATATTGGTGCCGGAAAAACCACGTTAACAGGATTATTAGCCAAACATTTTAAGTGGGAGCCACATTATGAGGATGTGGTAGATAACCCTTACCTGGATGACTTTTACCACCAGATGGAACGCTGGTCTTTCAACCTGCAGATTTACTTCCTGAACAGCCGTTTCAGCCAGATATTGCAGATACGTGAAAGCGGCAAGAACATCATACAGGACAGGACCATTTATGAGGATTCTCACATATTTGCGCCCAACCTGCATGCCATGGGCCTTATGACCAACCGGGATTACAACAACTACAAATCTCTTTTTGAGCTGATGGAAAGCCTTGTGGCGGCACCGGACCTGCTGATTTACCTGCGCAGCTCTATACCCAACCTTGTAAAACAGATACACAAGCGCGGTAGAGACTACGAAAACTCCATTTCAATTGATTACCTGAGCAGGCTAAACGAGCGTTACGAGGCCTGGATACAGGGATACGACAAAGGCAAATTGCTAATTATTGATGTAGACAATATAAATTTTGTGGATAACCCGGAAGACCTAGGCAACATCATCAACAGGATTGATGCCCAGCTCAACGGGTTATTTTAGATACTAATTATAAAAAAGCCTCACTTTACGGTGAGGCTTTTTCTTAATCTGTATATTACATTATCTTTTAAACACAGCAGTACGGGAATCAACTGCTGCCGTTGCTTTTTCAGCTTCGGCTTTTATTTCTTTTTTAGCTTCAACCCTTTTCGCAGTAGTATCAGCTTCAGTAGTACCTTCACTATGTCCGCCTAATATTGGGGCAATCACAAGCCCTATAAGGCACGTAAGCTTTATCAGGATGTTCATTGACGGGCCAGAGGTATCTTTGAATGGGTCGCCCACTGTATCGCCTGTTACGGCCGCTTTATGCGCGTCAGAACCCTTGTAGGTCATCTCGCCATTGATCATCACGCCCGCCTCAAATGATTTTTTGGCGTTATCCCAGGCACCGCCCGCATTGTTTTGGAACACCGCCCAAAGCACACCCGATACTGTTACACCTGCCATGTAACCGCCAAGCATCTCTGCCACAAGCTGGTTGTTATCAGGATAAACAAGCATGCCTATAAGCACTATCGCAATAGGGAAACCAATAGTAAGGATTCCGGGAAGCATCATTTCGCGCAAAGCTGCTTTAGTTGAGATCTCAACACATTTGCCATATTCCGGCTTGCCTGTACCCTCCATAATTCCGGGTATCTCACGGAACTGCCTCCTTACTTCGTAAACCATATCCATTGCCGCTTTACCTACCGAATTCATGGCAAGTGCCGAGAATACAACAGGTATCATACCACCAATGAACAACATAGCAAGTACAGGAGCTTTAAAAATATTGATACCGTCTATTCCTGTAAAGGTTACATAAGCTGCAAAAAGAGCCAGTGAGGTAAGCGCCGCCGAAGCAATAGCGAAACCTTTACCTGTGGCAGCAGTGGTATTACCTACAGAATCTAAAATATCAGTACGTGTACGCACCTCTTTAGGCAGTTCACTCATTTCGGCAATACCCCCTGCATTGTCTGATATTGGCCCGAAAGCGTCAATGGCCAACTGCATAGCCGTGGTAGCCATCATGGCGCTGGCCGCAAGCGCTACACCATAAAATCCAGCAAAAGCATAAGAAGCCCATATAGCAGCAGCAAATAATAATATTGTTGGGAATGTAGAAACCATACCCGTCGCAAGTCCTGCAATGATATTTGTACCTGCGCCGGTACTTGATTTCTGTACAATTGCAAGGATTGGTTTTTTACCCAGTCCTGTATAATATTCGGTAACATATGATATCATACCGCCCACAAACAGGCCAACAAGCGTGGCATAAAATACCCGCACTGAGGAGATATCTTTAGCTTCTTCGCCATAAAAAGTCATGCTCATGTTTTCCGGCAGCATATAATCTACAAGGAAATAACACGATATTGCCACCAGGATGATTGACACCCAGTTACCTTTATTAAGCGCTCCCTGCACCTGTGCTTCTTTAGCGTCGTTGCTGCTTATTTTTACAAGGAAAGTGCCAATGATGGAGAACAATATCCCGAAACCTGCTATAGCCATAGGAAGCAATATAGGCCCAATACCGCCAAAGGCATCAGTGAACGTAGGGTTATTTGCAATAATATCCCGCAGTACATAATTACCCAGTACCATAGCCGCAAGCAC
>JAEWKB010000286.1 GCA_023386255.1 Bacteroidota bacterium | reverse complement strand
GCACCAATAACTCCAATGGCACACTTACTGCCAATACATTGGTTTGTAATGCTGCACCCGGCAGTTTTACAATTGCGGCTACAGCCACTTGCAGCGGTTCTCAAAGCGCAATAAATATCACCTGGACAACATCGGCCAACGCTACATCGTATGATTTGTACAGGAACGGAAATCTTTATGCGCAGGATCTTACGGGCAATTCGTTCTTAAATACGTACCTCATCAATGCAGGATCAACATACACGTTCTCTATGGTAGCTAAAAATGCAAACGGCACCATGAGTAACTCTAACGGTACTATTTCAAGAACAGCTGTTAGCTGCGCAAGGCCCGCAGCGCAGGGACCTGTTGTTGCCAAAGAGAACGAAATAAAGCTTTTCCCTAACCCTAATAACGGTATGTTTACGCTTGATTTAGGTGATATGATAAACACCGGAGGCAGTTACACAATTTATGATATTTCAGGAAAAGCAGTAAAATCGGCATCTATAAGTGACAAAGATTCTAATACTGTAGATATAAATATATCAGAATTTGCCGCAGGAACTTACATTATTAATATTACTGCTGATGGCAGGGAATATATAAAACAGTTTATAAAGAAATAAACCAACCATCAATTACAAGAAAAGCCGGACAAGAATGCCCGGCTTTTTCCATTACAACTAAACCTGAAAAAAACTACTCTTTTATAAATTTCAATGTTTTGGATCCGGCGCCTGAATTTAACGTGATGCTATAAACCCCCTTCGCAAATCCTGAGGTGTTTATCTGAAGATCCTTATCCTGCAATATTACCCCTTCGGCTATTCGCTGCCCCAGTGCATTATGAATGATATAACCTTCCGGCCTGTCATTTTTGTATGTAATGTTTAATACATCCTTTACAGGCACCGGATAGATTGTAAGTTCCGGCTGCTCTTCAACATCATGATTACTTAACGTATAATTAATTCCGAAATTAACGGTTGCCGCCGCACCAAAATCACCTCCTGCTGATATTAACGTATTATCAGCTGTTAACAATGCAAAGCTGCCATTGCCGTTCGCGCAGCAAATACCATCGCCAAATGCATCATGTATAGAAAACGTGTAACAATCATTCTGCGCCAGGTTTAATGTCTGCGTCATAAGGGCGGGCATAGTTCCGGTATCAGTATATGGCCCTCCGATATATAGCACTGTACCTGCACTGTTAGTTAATTGCCAGGTAGTGTCAGAACCAAACCTGTCCCGCTGAAGGTGGAAGGTAACGGTTTGTGTATCATAATCCTGCAGCTGGCTTACATTAAATACTGCAGACCTCACATTATTGTGGGCATACTCATCGGGCGCCCCGTTAACAGCAGTTAGCTCCACATGAAGGCTATGATTACCTGTTGCAGCCGCTATATCAGTCAAAGTTATTTGCGTAAAGGCATCGGTTGCCAGGTTACCTGTCCAGTTATAGGTTTGCTCTATGCCATTATCAACCCTATATACTATGGTGGCTGAAGTCATTGGCAATAATCCTTTATTTGTCAGCACTACAACCGGCCTTAGCACATTATTGCACTTCACTCCTACATCAAAAATCCTGAGCATCCCGTCAATATTAAGATCTACAGGAAAAACACATCCGTCAGAGTTACCCAAAGAACCCCTGCGCGGAGAATTTTGCATCACAGTTTGTATACGCAACTTTTGATCATTCGTGAAAATGCTTTTACAAACATCAGGCGTATAATCCATGTAATTTTCAATCATATCTGGCAAATTGTCTGCTGTACATGAATCTGTTGCCAAACATGAAATATTCATATTTGCAGGTGGTGTATCGTTACAGTAGTCTGTCCCTGCGCAATTTTGCTCATCACCCCAAATATGGCGTAAGCCAAAAAAATGCCCTACCTCATGTGTGGCAACACGGCCTTTGTCGTTACCGGGTATGTAATTTCCCTGCGGATATATATCAGAAGATCCTACAACATTATAAAGCAGCACTACGCCATCGGCGGTGGTAGGCATACCCGGAGGCCCCTCCAGACCCGGAAGCCCGGACTGCTGTGGATAAAATGCATATCCCCCCAAAGAAGCTATATCTCCTCCAAATCGGCACACCCAAATATTAAGGTAATTTTCGGGGTCCCACTGCGTTTGGGGCTTTAGTATCATTTCAATAGATGCCATATCCCAGCTGGGAAAAGGCGCATTTATCCGGTTTATTCCTGTAGTGGGTTCACCATTAGGGTCACGCTGTGCGAGGCAGAACTGTATCTCTATATCAGCCCCGGCCGGATGAGTATTATGCCCCGGCGTATTAAGCATCCGCCTGAAATCCTGGTTAAGTACCGTGATTTGAGATTGTACCTGGGCATCTGCTATGTTTTCATCAACACCCACAGCATCACCATTATGCACTACATGCACAACAACGGGTACTGTTATTACAGTATTTCCGTTCCTGTTGGTACTTGTGCTCCCTCTTTTTGAAGCTATCCATTTTTCAAAACTTTCAGCCGTTGCCCTGTCGGGATACTTTTCATTCAGGTAAGCCTCATATTTATCGTCAGCACACGGCAACAATAATTTATCCTGCCCCTGAATTTCTTTTCCGAACCTTGCAGGCTGTTTTTCCTGTGCAATACCATTTTGCGAAAGAAAGGAAAGAATTAAAAATGTAGTTAGTAAAATAATTTTGTTTCTCATAAACACGCTTTTTGGTTAGGAAACAAATATAGTTTTGTGCTAAAAGCCGTACAGTTAAGTAGTTTTATTTAATGTTATTTAGTGTTAACAAGTTTTAACATATATTAAATATCTATATTTTTGGCTTCATGAAGCTTTTTAAACAAAACGAAAAAAGAGGCCGGTTAACATTGCTATATGCTACCATAACAGTGTTGCTGATTATAGTATTCCAGGTATATTGGCTATATGTAACCTACCAAAACCAAAAGGAACAAGTATATAAGGAATGTGAATTTGCCCTGGAAGGCTCTGTACTTAATGTGAATGCCTTTGTATACTACACAAGCATGTCTTTAAGTAATGAAGAAGAGCAGGATAAAATGCAGCCCAACCAAAAGGTAGTAGACTCCCTTATAGCACACCCTAAAATGGCAAAAGTAAACCGCCAACTGCTCGAGCAGGTAAAACTTAATTTAAATGAGCAGGCACCGGGCTTACGCTACAGCATTGCTTACAATATACTAGGCGAGTCCGGTATATATCCGGCGGGCGCTACCACAAGTAACTATGTAACACCAGTTGTTTACTCTAAAATGGATAAGGGGGTTAATTACAAAATTTACCTGTTAAACCTTAATCATTACATTTTTAATCGTATTAAGCCACAAATAATTGCAATGCTGTTTTACCTTGCCATATGCATAGGTGCGGTAGCATTACTGGTACATACCACGCAAAAGGCCGGAAGGCTGCTCCGGATGAAAGAGGACTTTACTAATAACATGACGCATGAGCTCAAAACTCCCCTTTCAACACTGCTTGTGGCTACAGAAGCCCTTGATAAATATAATGTACTTGATGATAAAACCGTAGCGCGCGAATATATACAGCTTATGCATGCCGATTTGCAGCGCCTCTCGGGCATGGCCGAAAGTATCTTGTATAATGCTAAGCTTAGTGCGGGCAAGATTCACCTCAGCCCAACTACCCAAAATCTACATGCACTTCTTGAAAAAGTGTTGGCAAACTTCAAGCTGCGAATTGTACAGTCTGAGGCTGTGGTAGATATTAATATTCCCGGCAATTTACAGGTTAAGGCTGATACAGACCATATATCAAATGTATTTTCCAATATAATAGATAATGCACTAAAATATACCTCAGCCACACCACATTTATCAATAACTGCTTTTGCAGAAAAAGACATGGTTAAACTATACTTTAAGGACAACGGTATTGGGATACCTGCCGAACACCACAAAAATATCTTTAAACCCTACTACCGCGTAAGCGAAGGCGATTTGCATAAAGTAAAAGGCTACGGACTTGGTTTAAGCTACTCTTATGAAATTGTGGCGCTACACCACGGCGAACTGAAGGTTCTGGCTAGTGAGATAAATGATGGCACTACGTTTGAAATTAAACTTTCGGCGGTATGAGTGTTCGTGTGTTATATGTAGAAGATGAAGCAGCGCTTGCCCGGATAACAACTGATATACTTTCGCAGTGCGGGTTTGTGGTACAATGGATAGAAGACGGCAGCAAAGCATTGCAGGTATTTAATCCGGCTTCATTTGATATTTGCGTGATCGATATAATGATGCCTGGCCTTGATGGTTATTCGCTGGTTAAAGAGATACGCCAGAAAGACAGTGAAATTCCCATTATTTTTCTCACGGCACGCTCCCTTACCGAGGATGTTGTTAAAGGTTTTGAAACCGGCTGCAATGATTACATAAGGAAACCCTACAGCATTGATGAACTTATTGTAAGGATGAGGGCCTTACTGCAGCGAAACACACAGCACGCTGTAGTGGCCGCGGCACCACAGGATAGCTGTTCAATTGGGCATTATGTGTTTGACTACCGGGCAATGGAACTTAAGCATGACAAGGACAAGATTGTGCTTACCCACCTTGAAAATGAACTGCTGCACAGGTTAATTAAAAATAAAGATGCTGTACTGAAAAGGCAGGAAGTACTTTTGGAGTTATGGGGCAATGACACTTTTTTTAATGCCCGCAGTATGGATGTATTCATTTCCAGGCTGCGCAAATATCTTTCAAAAGATAAAAACTTATCTATTGTAAATATTCGCGGGATAGGCTATAAATTGATTGTAAAATAATACTGGCGCGTTAAAATTGCTTAAACTAAAATTGTCTGCTCAATAATCAGCCGTAACTTTAAGTACCTAACACGTATAAGTTATGCCTGAGGGGCCAAGTATAGTTATACTAAAAGAAGAAGTACAGGAGTTTGCCGGAAAAAAGGTTGTAGCTGTTTCGGGTAATTCTAAAGTTGATATTGCCCGTGCCGAAGGAAAAAAAGTAATTGCTTTTAAAAGCTGGGGCAAGCACTTCCTTATTTGTTTTGAAGATTTTACCATCCGCATCCACCTTATGCTGTTCGGGAGCTATCGTATAAACGAGCAAAAAGCTTCCCCTCCCCGCCTTAGCCTGCAGTTTAAAGATGGAGAAATTAACTTTTACGCCTGTTCGGTAAAAATCCTCGAAGGTGACATTAATGATCATTACGACTGGAGTGCCGATGTAATGAACGATGCCTGGGACAGTGAACCGGCTAAAGCCAAACTGGCTGCCACACCTGATAAACTGGTTTGCGATGCGCTGCTGGAACAGGATGTGTTTTCGGGTGTTGGCAACATCATTAAAAATGAAGTGCTGTACCGGATTTTTGTTCATCCCGAAGCTAAAGTAGGTAACCTGCCCACTGAAAAAGTAAATGAATTAATTGAGGAAGCAGGCATTTACAGCTTCCAGTTCCTGGAATGGAAAAAGAAGTATGAACTTAAAAAGCACTGGCTGGCGCATACTAAAAAAATATGCAAACGTTGTGACCTGCCGCTAATAAAGAAAGTTACAGGAGTTAAAAAGCGTAGGAGCTTTTTCTGCACCAATTGCCAGCATTTATATGAATAATCTTAAGCTACATATAGGCTGCTCCGGTTACCGGACACCGCAGTGGGAAGGCATCTTTTACCCTGAAGACCTGCCTGCCAAAAAATGGTTCGAGTACTATTGCACGCAATTTGACACTTATGAAATTAATGGCAGTTTCTATAAATTCCCAACCATAAAATCGTTGCAGTCATGGTACAAAAAAGCGCCTGAAGGTTTTATTTTTTCACTTAAAGCGCCTAAGCTCATTACGCACCTTAAAAGGTTTATTGACTGCCAACAGGAACTGGAGGAATTTTATACCGCCTGCCGTGATGGTTTAGCGGATAAGTTAGGCTGTGTACTCTTCCAGCTGCCGCCGAGTTATGACTTTACCGAAGACAGGCTTAACATTTTGGTGAATTCCATGAACCCTGAATTTAAGAATGTGATTGAGTTCCGTCACCCAAGCTGGTGGCAGCAGGAAGTATACAGCGCACTGCAATATAACAATATATCCTTTTGCAGTGTGGACTACCCCAAGCTACCCAATGCTGTAATAGCTACCAACACTATTGGCTATTACCGCTTTCATGGTAACCCGCAGCTTTTTTATTCGCAATACAGCCACGAAGAAGTTCAAGCCGTTTATGATGCCATAATAAAACAGGTTTCTCTTCAAGAAGCTCATGTCTTCTTCAACAACACAGCCAGTGAAGCAGCCATCATTAATGC
>JAEWKB010000276.1 GCA_023386255.1 Bacteroidota bacterium | reverse complement strand
GGGTAGAGAACACGCCAAACCTTAAGGTACTTTACAACACAGAAGTGGATGAAGTATTGGGTGACCAGGTAGTAGAAGGCCTGAGGATGGTAAATAACCAGACAGGTGAAAAATCAGAAATTGCTATTACAGGTTTGTTTATTGCTATTGGCCACAAACCGAATACTGATATTTTTAAAGGCCAGCTAGACATGGATGAAACCGGCTACCTTATTACTGAAGGTAAGACTACCAAAACCAACCTGCCTGGCGTTTTTGCCGCCGGAGATGTGCAGGACAAAGAATACCGCCAGGCTATTACTGCTGCGGGTTCAGGATGTATGGCCGCACTTGATGCAGAACGTTACCTTGCTGTCGTAGGACATTAAAAGTCTTCACTAACAGTTCAACATAAAAAAAGCAGCTTATTAAAGCTGCTTTTTTTGTTTTATTTCAGAAGAGACAACCGAATAGTGGTAAATGATTACTGATTACTAATTACTGCTCCTTCTTATAAATTACTGCGCTGTCGGCAAAGTTCTGCATGGTTACTTTTGGTGCACCAAGCAGCTGTATTTCAGATTTTCCGCTTGCTGCTATAAGAATGTTTTCTGAAGCCATAACGCTGCAGTTGGTATAGCTTTCGGCTACAAGTTCCATATTCTTGGCTGTAAACTTTTTAGCAGTCAGGGTTGAATTATTATCCAGCCTTATCTTTGCTTCGGCAGTGTCGCCTTCTATTACTGCGTTGGCTTTCTGGTACATATCCAGCTTAACCATAGGCGATGCTACCAGCGCTTTCAGGTCGGCGTTCTTGCTTAGTTCTAATGATGTACTTTCTGCTTTTATGTTAACCTCGGCTTTGGCTTTGTCATTTAATATCAGGCTGAAGTTTGTTGACTTCACGTTGAGGAATGACTTTGAATAGTCAAAGTTCTTTACCGTAATATTTTCAAGCGACAGCTCAGCCAGTGCATTAACAACGCTTTCATGTTTGGCTGTTACAGTTTTAAGATTATCTGTATAAGTAACGCGTACACTTACTTTTTTAGCCGATGAAACTTGCTTAGATGTTGCCAGCCGCAGTGTACTGCCATACATCTCGGTGGTAATGATCTCGTGCAGGTTATCATCAGCCTCAATTTCCAGCGCCTGTGTATCACCTTTTACAAGATATACTTCAATGTTGTCTTCTATTTCAAGAATATCAAAGCTTTGAATTTCTCTTTGGGTTACCGTGACGGTTTTGGATCCTTTTATTTTTTCTTTCTTTTGGGCTGCTGCCGTTGTAACTATAAGCAGCGACAGAAATAGCAGGTAAACGTTTTTCATTGCCTCATAAAGTTTTGTTAAAGCAAATATATAAAAAACACCGGCAGTGCCATATGTTTTTCAATGCTATTCGTCCGCTGGCTGATGGTCATAGCTTAACACACGGGTTATTTTCCATTTTCCGTCCTTAAACTGCCACAGGTGTGTAAACTGGGCCTTTCCTGTAAATTCCTCAGTACCATTTGCAGTACGGAAGAAAAGATGATATCCCGTGAGGATGGCGCCATAATTATCCATGGGATAAACCTTTAAAGTTGCGGCTACCGCTTCCCGGCGTATTTTTTGGCCGGGGGTGCTGCACAGGTTTTCCCTTACGCTTTCAGCCAAATTAATATTACCCAGCGTAGCACCGCCTTTATCATGGTAGAACTCTGTATCCTCACTAAAAAAACTTTTAAAAACTTCAATATCACAGTTATTATAAGCATCAAACACAACTTTATCTAAGGCTATAATGGTGGCATAAAGTTCTTCTTGTGTTAATGCCTTCGGATCTTCGGTTGGTGATGATTGTGCATGCAGGGCCGCTGCAATAAGCATTGCTATTGCGGTTAGTATTGATTTCATATTCTTTGATTGATGATTGATTGATGATGAAAATAAAAAATGCCCCACAGGGCATTTTTTATTCCTGGGATACGTTTCCTCCCGAAGATGTTTTTTTATTGATGTTACCGGGTGTTTCTTTATAAACTACCTGTCCTCCGCTGGATGCTTCGGCGGTAAGGTCTTCGGTCACATTAATATAGGCGTGCCCTCCGCTTGAAGCTTCCGCAACCGCAGTTTTAACCATAAGGTCTTTCGCATTAAGGTGGCTTCCGCTTGAGGCTTCTGCTTCAAGCCTTTCAGCAGTGCCATGCAGGCTGAGGTGGCTTCCGCTTCCTGAGTCGCACTTTACAACTTTAGCATTAACGGTAACATCCATATTTCCTCCGCCGCCGGTTTCCATCTCAATAGTATCGGCCTTAAGCGCTCCTTTACTGCTAAGCACTGCACCGCCTGATGATTCAAGTCCTGCTATTTCAGGAAGCTGTACAATAACCCGCGAAGCTTTAGCATTACGTATGTTACCCTCAACGCTTACTTCCAGCACACCATCCTTCACTTCGGTTTTAATGTGCTCGTGCAGGTTTTCATCGGCTTCCACAGTAATGGCTCGCTGGCTTCCCTGTTCTACTATCACTTCCAGCCCGCTGCTTACTGATACCGCATTAAAATCCTGAGATGCAGGACGGGTTTTGGTTACCACATTTCCGTTTCCGTCAATTTTTTTAAAATTGCTTTCAAAGCCGCAGGAAGACATAAACAGCGCTGTTATAACTGCTACTGCAATTTTGGCTACATGTACAATAACTCGTGTCATAAATATGTTGTTTTAGTTGGTTCTGCGGGTTGTCCTTACGGTAGTACTGTCGCCTTTAATCTTTATCTGCATGTCTACATCTTTATCAGATATATCAATATGCCCTTCTACATGCTCTACGTTGTCCCTTTCATCGTTTGGGTAGCGC
>JAEWKB010000274.1 GCA_023386255.1 Bacteroidota bacterium | reverse complement strand
GCCGTATCGAGCAAATTGGGGCCTAAAAGGAACTCCGTAAACAAAGACAAGAACTTTGAGTGCGGTATTGAGTCCATCGGAAATGCGCGCATACCTTTTTCAGTAAAGTATTTTCTGGTCGCTATACTATTTGTATTATTTGATGTTGAAGTAATATTCATGTATCCATGGGCGGTAAACTTCCGCGAAATGGGATTTGAAGGTTTAATGAAGATGGGGATATTTATGCTTCTTCTTGTAGTAGGGTTCTTCTACGTAATGAAGAAAAAAGGTCTGGAATGGGAATAAAAACGGTTGTTGGGTATGCTTTTTGCACTATGTGCCTGATAATCAAAAATTAATTTACAATGAGCAATTCATCAGACATAAAATTAGTCGACACTCCCGAAGGAATTGAAGGACAGGGTTTTTTTGCCACTAAGCTTGATACAGTTGTAGGGCTTGCCCGTGCCAACTCGCTTTGGCCGCTTCCTTTTGCAACATCTTGCTGCGGTATAGAATTTATGGCAACCATGGCTTCACATTATGACGTGGCCCGCTTCGGCTCAGAGCGTATGAGCTTCTCTCCGCGCCAGGCCGACATGCTGCTTGTTATGGGAACCATTGCCAAAAAGATGGCGCCGATATTACGCCAGGTTTACGAACAGATGAGCGAGCCGCGCTGGGTTATAGCCGTGGGTGCCTGCGCATCATCAGGCGGTATATTTGACACATATTCTGTACTTCAGGGTATTGACAAGGTTATTCCTGTAGACGTTTATGTACCGGGATGCCCGCCAAGGCCGGAGCAGATACTTGACGGTATCATGCAGCTTCAGGAAATCGTAAAGTCAGAATCGGTTAGGAGAAGGAGCTCACCGGAATATCAGGAACTTTTGGCTTCTTATAATATTTCATAAGTAAAATGGCATTAGAAACATCTGTTATACAGGACAAGCTTTCAGAAAAATTCGGCGATAAAGTAACCGGGTTCATCACCATAAAAGACATCTTTTCATTTGAGGTAGCTGCAGACACTAACTTAGAGGTGATGCGTTTCCTAAAAGAAGACCCACTGCTTCGTTTTAACTTCCTTACCGATGTGTGTGGCGTCCATTATCCTGATGATGAGCTGAACAGGCAGTTTGCGGTGGTATACCACATGCACAACTGGTTTGATAACGTACGAATACGCTTCAAGTGCTTCCTTAGCGGAGAAAATCCGGAAATTGATTCGGTTACCGACCTGTTCCTTGGGGCTAACTGGCAGGAGCGGGAAACGTATGATTTTTACGGGATTATATTTAAAGGCCATCCGCAGCTGAAAAGGATTCTGAACATGGATGAAATGGTTTCTTTCCCGATGAGGAAAGAATTCCCTATGGAAGACGGCGGCCGTACCGATAAGGATGACCGTTTCTTTGGCCGTGTAACGGATAATGCAACTCAAATTAACCAGGAATAATTTTTATATAAAATGTCAGACCTGTTATTACCACCGGAGCATCGATATGCCAAGATGATTGAAGAAAGGCAGAATGAAGACGGCAGCGAACTATCGATACTCAACTTAGGCCCTACCCACCCTGCCACGCACGGTATTTTCCAAAACATCCTTTTAATGGATGGTGAGAGGATACTTGACGGCGAAGGTACTGTAGGCTATATACACCGCGCTTTTGAAAAAATAGCCGAGAACAGGCCGTTTTACCAGATAACCCCGCTTACGGACAGGATGCACTACTGCTCTGCCCCTATTAACAACATGGGCTGGTGGATGACCCTGGAGAAAGCGCTTGATATTGAAGTGCCAAAAAGGGTGCAGTACATGCGGGTTATTATTATGGAGCTTGCACGTATTGCCGACCATATTATTTGCAACTCGGTACTTGGTGTAGATACAGGAGCCCTTACAGGCTTCCTTTACGTGTTCCAGTACAGGGAGAAGATATACGAGATTTATGAAGAAATTTGTGGCGCGCGTTTAACAACTAACATGGGCCGCATTGGCGGATTTGAACGGGACTGGAGCCCGGCCGCTTTCCGTAAGATAAATGAATTCCTTGAAGAGTTTCCTGCAATATGGAGCGAGTTTGAAAACCTGCTTACCCGAAACAGGATTTTTATGGACCGTACCATTGATGTAGGCCCTATATCTGCTGAAAAAGCAATGAGCTATGGCTTTACCGGGCCGAACCTTCGTGCTGCCGGTATTGATTATGATGTACGTGTTATGAAGCCGTACAGCTCTTACGAAGATTTTGAATTTGATGTTCCTGTTGGGAAATCGGGTGACACCTACGACCGTTTCTGTGTGCGTAACGCCGAAGTTTGGGAGAGTATGAAGATAATCCGCCAGGCACTTGAAAAAATGCCTGAAGGGCCATTCCATGCTAACGTGCCTGATTACTACCTTCCTCCAAAAGAAGAAGTGTATAACAACATGGAAGCGCTTATTTACCACTTTAAAATTGTGATGGGCGAAGTTCCTGTGCCAAAAACTGAAGTTTACCACGCGGTTGAAGGCGGTAACGGGGAACTTGGCTTTTACCTTATAACCGATGGCAGCCGTACGCCTTACAGGCTACACTTCCGCAGGCCGTGCTTTATTTATTACCAGGCATTTAATGACATGGTAAGGGGCCAGATGCTTTCGGATGCCATTGCAACTTTATCAAGCCTTAATGTTATAGCCGGCGAACTTGACGCCTAACGATTATGGAAAGATCTGATATAAAACAAACAATAAATATAACTGACGCCCTTGCTGAGCGCCTGTATGAACTGATTAGCCACTACCCTGCCGACAAGAAGAAGTCGGCGCTTATACCGGTATTGCATGAAGTTCAGGATGCGCACGACAACTGGCTGAGCGTGGAACTGATGGATGTAGTGGCCGGTATGCTGGAGATACAGCCTATTGAGGTTTACGAAGTAGTATCATTCTATACTATGTTCAACCAAAAGCCAATCGGCAAATACATGTTCGAATTTTGCCGGACATCATGCTGCGCAGTTCGCGGTGCTGAAGACCTTATGGAATATACATGCAACAAGCTTGGTGTACAAGAAGGTGAAGTAACGCCTGACGGCATGTTCCAGGTAGTTGGGGTGGAATGCCTTGGCGCCTGTGGTTATGCACCCATGATGCAGCTGGGTGATTATTATAAAGAACACCTGACCAAAGAAAAAGTTGATGCGATAATTGAGGATTGCAGGGCAGGAAAAGTGGATTTACACAAACAGGCCATTACTGAATAACGATGGGACAAAAGATATTATTAGAGCACGCAAATGTACCGGGTATTAAAACTTATGAAGTTTATCGCCAGCACGGCGGATACCGTTCGGTAGAGAAAGCGTTTAAGATGACTCCGGACGAAGTGGTGGAAGAAGTGAAAACATCAGGCCTTCGCGGGCGTGGTGGCGCGGGTTTCCCTACCGGAATGAAATGGAGCTTTATCGACAAGAAATCAGGTAAGCCGAGGCACCTGGTTTGTAATGCTGACGAGTCAGAGCCGGGTACGTTTAAAGACCGTTACCTGATGGAGTACATCCCTCACTTATTAATCGAGGGAATGATAACATCAAGCTACGCGCTTGGCTGTAACCTGTCTTACATCTACATACGCGGTGAATATATGTGGGTATTCCGCATTTTGGAAAATGCCATTAAAGAAGCTTATGCTGCCGGATGGCTGGGCAAAAATATACAGGGCTCTGGTTACGACCTTGACCTGCATGTTCATTGCGGTGCCGGCGCTTATATATGTGGTGAGGAAACTGCCCTTATAGAATCGCTTGAAGGCAAACGCGGAAACCCGAGGATCAAGCCACCGTTCCCTGCTGTCAGCGGGTTGTGGGCTAATCCAACTGTAGTTAACAATGTAGAATCTATCGCGGCAGTGCCGTGGATTGTGAACAATACCGGTGCTGAATATGCTAAGATAGGCATAGGCCGCTCAACAGGAACAAAACTGATATCAGCTTCAGGGCATTGCAAAAATCCCGGAGTTTATGAAATAGAATTAGGGTTAAGCGTTGATGAGTTCATGAACTCTGACGAGTACCTGGGCGGTATGATGGATGACCGTCCGCTAAAGGCTTTGGTTCCCGGAGGTTCTTCGGTGCCTATCCTCCCTGCCAACTTAATATTCAAAACAGCTGAAGGCAATGACCGCCTTATGACGTATGAATCATTAAGTGAAGGTGGTTTTGCAACAGGCTCGATGCTGGGTTCAGGCGGATTTATCGTTTATAACGATACTACCTGTATAGTACGAAACACCTGGAACTTCTCAAGGTTCTACCACCACGAAAGCTGCGGACAGTGCTCGCCTTGCCGTGAGGGTACAGGATGGCTGGAGAAAGTGCTGCACCGTATTGAAAACGGCCACGGCCGCGAAGAGGATATCGAGCTGCTTTGGGACATACAGCGCAAGATTGAAGGAAACACTATATGCCCGCTTGGAGATGCGGCAGCATGGCCGGTAGCGGCAGCTATACGCCACTTCAGGGATGAGTTTGAATATCATGTTCGCTTCCCTGAAAAAATTAAGGACAAAGACCATTTTGTAGCGGAGCCTTTTGAAAAAGTAAGGCACCTGGTTGCAAAACAGGCTATAGTATAAGCCCCTCCTGGCCTCCCCGAAGGGGAGGAAAAGGAGACAAATAATAACATTAATTTCCTCGTTCCCCCTTTGGGGGTTAGGGGGCTATAATATAAAATGAAAGTAACAATAGACGGCCAGGAAATACACGTAGAACCGGGGACTACCATCCTGCAGGCTGCGCGAATGATAGGCGGAGAATCGGTTCCGCCGGCAATGTGCTACTATTCGAAACTAAAAGGAAGCGGGGGCAAATGCCGTTGCTGCCTTGTAGAGGTTTCTAAAGGTAGCGATGCCAACCCTACCCCTATGCCTAAACTGGTAGCCTCATGCGTTACCGGTGTTATGGATGGTATGGAGGTGAAAAGCATTTCATCTGAAAGGGTTGTAGATGCCCGTAAATCGGTAACCGAATTCCTTCTGATAAACCACCCGCTGGACTGCCCTATTTGCGACCAGGCCGGTGAGTGCGACCTGCAGAACCTGAGCTTTAAGCACGGTAATGCAAAAACCCGCTTTATTGAAGAGAAAAGGACATATGAGCCTGAGAACATCGGTGACAAGATACAGCTGCACATGAACCGCTGTATATTATGCTACCGCTGTGTAATGACGGCTGACCAGCTGACCGACAGCAGGGTGCACGGCGTACTGAACCGTGGCGACCATTCGCAGATATCAACATATATATCTAAAGCTATAGATAATGAGTTTTCGGGTAATATGATAGATGTTTGCCCCGTAGGAGCGCTTACTGATAAAACATTCCGCTTTAAGCAAAGGGTGTGGTTCAACAAGCCGTACAATGCACACAGGGATTGTGATAAGTGCTGCGGAAAAACTACACTTTGGATGTTTGGTAACGAGATACAAAGGGTTACGGCACGTAAGGATGAATACCACGAGGTGGAGGAATTCATCTGTAACGAGTGCCGCTTTGAGCACAAAAATGTTGAGGACTGGGTAATTGAAGGGCCAAGGAAGTTTGAAAAGGACTCTGTTATTAACGCCAACAATTATACCCGTAAAATTGAGCCTGTAACGCTGGAGACCGAAAAGCAGATTTTGCTGGGACGTGAGCAGGACAGGAAGAAGATAAGTATGAAAGCTGTTCCGCTTAACAAAGAGGAAGAAGAAATCTTTAAAGAAGGAAACATCTGATGGATCAGGCACTAATCATAGAAAAAAGTATATTCATTGTAGCGATCTTCGCCATTACAATGCTTATGGCGATGTATTCTACATTAGCCGAACGTAAAATTGCAGCATGGCTACAGGACCGTATTGGCCCTAACCGTGCGGGCAAAGGCGGTATCCTTCAGCCACTGGCCGATGGTTTGAAGCTTTTCTCTAAAGAAGAGTTCATGCCGAATACACCTAATAAATTTCTATTTGTTGTAGGCCCTGCCATCTCCATGAGTGTTGCCCTGATGACCAGCGCTGTTATACCGTGGGGCGACAGGCTGCATCTATTTGGGCGCGACATCATCCTGCAGGCTACTGATATTGATGTGGCCATACTTTATGTATTTGGCGTGCTATCAGTAAGTGTTTATGGCATCATGATAGGCGGATGGGCATCAAACAACAAATTCTCGCTGATGAGCGCCATGCGTGCGGCATCACAAATGATATCTTACGAAGTTGCCATGGGCCTTTCTATCATCGCGCTGTTGATGATGACAGGAACGCTGAGTCTTCGCGAAATTGCGGCACAACAGCATGGTATGAACTGGAATGTTTTCTACCAGCCGGTAGGTTTCCTTATCTTCCTTGTATGTTCGTTTGCCGAGACCAACCGTACACCTTTTGACCTTGCGGAGTGTGAGGCCGAACTTATAGGCGGATACCACACCGAATATTCGTCAATGCGTATGGGCTTTTACCTGTTTGCTGAATATGCCAGTATGTTCATATCGTCAACTATCCTTGCTGTTCTTTACTTTGGTGGGTATAACTACCCGGGCATGGACTGGATGGAAGCCAACGCTGGTGTTAATATAGCCAATATTCTGGGTATACTTGTATTGTTTGCCAAACTTTGCTTCTTTATATTCTTTTATATGTGGGTGCGCTGGACGGTACCAAGGTTCCGTTATGACCAGCTTATGCGTTTGGGATGGAAGATGCTTATACCGCTTGCCATAGCTAACATTGTAATTACAGGAGTAGTAATATTACTGGCTGACCAGGCTTAATAAAAATTAATGAATATCCGGGTAAGGTCCGGTTAATCAAATAGAAAATGTCAATAGAAACCATATCATTATCGGGAAGAAAGAAAGAGGTTTCCAACAAGAAGATGAACTTCTGGGAAAGCCTTTATCTTGTAGCGATCTTTAAGGGATTGTTCATCACGATCCGGCATTTATTCACAAGGAAAGTTACCATAAAATACCCGGAGCAGACAAGGGAACTTAGCCCTGTGTACCGCGGCCAGCACATGCTTATGCGCGATGACGAAGGCCGTGAGCGTTGTACCGCCTGCGGATTGTGCGCACTTTCATGCCCTGCTGAGGCCATTACCATGACGGCTGAAGAGAGAAGGCCGGAAGAAAAGCACCTGTACAGGGAAGAGAAATATGCTTCGGTTTACGAGATAAACATGCTTCGCTGCATTTTCTGCGGGCTTTGTGAGGAAGCTTGCCCTAAGCAGGCTATTTACCTTACCAAATCAAGGGTTATGGTAAAATCAAGCGGCAAAAGGGAAGACTTTATATTCGGTAAAGACAAGCTTGTTATGCCTCTGGATATGGCAATTAAGAATACACAAACTAAAGCGGCCAACTAATATGATAACAACTTTATTTTATATCCTGTCGGCCATAACACTTGCTACTGCGTTCCTTACCATCTTTAGCAAAAACCCTATCCACAGTGCTATCTACCTTGTATTGTGCTTCTTTTCTATAGCCGGGCATTACTTAATGTTTAACGCGCAGTTCCTTGCCATTGTACACATTATAGTATATTCAGGCGCTATTATGATCCTGATGCTCTTTACAATAATGCTCATGAACCTCAATAAAGAGGATGAAAAGAACAAAACAGCACTCTCGCGCATTGCAGCTGCTATATCATTCTGCCTTGTGGCATTTGTACTTCTTGCTACATTCATTAAAGCACAACCGAAAATGGCTGTTGCCTATACCACATCAGGCCAGGATTACCAATCTATAAAAGTATTGGGCCAGGTATTGCTGAACGAATACATGGTACCTTTCGAATTTGCATCGGTACTGCTTTTAGTATCTATGATAGGCGCGGTATTATTGTCTAAAAAAGAACACATCAACAACTAATATGGAGAATATACTACAGCAAATAGGGATTGAGAACTATATATATCTTTCCACGCTGCTTTTTTGTGTTGGTATTTTTGGTGTATTGTACCGCAGGAATGCCATTGTTATGTTCATGTCAATAGAGATAATGCTGAACGCGGTAAACCTGCTGCTGGTAGCATTTTCTACCTATCATCAGGATGCAGAAGGGCAGGTTTTCGTATTCTTCTCGATGGCTGTTGCCGCTGCCGAAGTTGCCGTTGGCCTTGCCATACTGGTAGCCATATACCGCAATATGAACAATATTGACATTGATAGTCTTAAAAATTTAAAAGGATAACGCCTGATGGATACAAATTTGGCATTACTGTTACTACTCGCCCCTTTCGCAGGGTTCTTGATCAACATTTTCTTCGGGAAGAAGCTTAGCCGCAATGTGGCAGGTACGCTGGGCACTATAGCTGTGGCTGTATCTTTCGCAGCAACATTATATTTTTTCCTTGACATACTTAACACACATAAAGCAGTTGATGTAAAACTTTTTGAATGGATGCAGCTGGCCAACTTCAGCGTTGACTTCGGTTTCCAGCTGGACCAGCTTTCGCTGCTGTGGCTTATGTTTGTTACCGGTATCGGTACGCTTATCCACATCTACTCCATCAGCTACATGCATGATGATGAGAACATGCACAAGTTCTTTGCTTACCTTAACCTGTTCGTTTTCTTTATGATCACGCTGGTTATGGGCAGCAACCTGCTTATCATGTTTATAGGCTGGGAAGGGGTTGGGCTTTGCTCATACCTGCTTATTGGGTTCTGGTACAAGAACCAGGATTATAACGATGCTGCCAAAAAAGCTTTTATCATGAACCGTATTGGGGACCTTGGCTTCCTTATCGGTATCTTCATTTTAGGATATTTATTCAACACGCTTGATTATACACAAATGCAGTTGGCGCTAACATTTAACAATCCGCATGTTAATGTATGGCTTCCTGTAGCGGCACTTTGCCTGTTTATAGGTGCCTGTGGTAAGAGTGCGCAAATTCCATTATATACATGGCTTCCTGATGCGATGGCCGGGCCTACACCTGTATCGGCGCTTATACATGCCGCCACCATGGTTACGGCAGGTATATTCATGATCACAAGGATGAACTTCATCTTTGACCTGACTCCGGATATTCAGAACATAATTGCTATAGTAGGCGCTGTTACATCGTTAGTTGCCGCGGCCATCGGGCTTGTACAAAACGATATTAAAAAGGTACTGGCCTACTCTACAGTATCACAATTAGGGCTTATGTTCCTTGCATTGGGCCTTGGCGCTTATGAGGTTGCTGTATTCCACGTTATAACGCATGCGTTCTTTAAGGCGTGTTTGTTCCTTGGTTCAGGGTCTGTTATACACGCGCTGCACGGCGAGCAGGATATGCGCAACATGGGCGGACTGAAGAAAGTAATGTCGGTTACCTTCATTACATTCCTAATCTCTACACTGGCTATTTCAGGATTGCCTCCGTTTTCAGGTTTCTTCTCTAAAGATGAGATCCTGATGACTGCTTTCCATCACAATAAAGCGTTATGGATAATTGCATCGCTGGCTTCTATCATGACGGCATTTTATATGTTCCGCCTGCTGTACCTAACTTTCTATAAAGGTTTCAGGGGTACTGAGGAGCAGAAACACCACCTGCACGAATCGCCTGCTCTTATTACTTTCCCGCTTATTGTTTTAGCTATCCTTGCATTTGCAGGAGGTGTAATAAATATGCCGGGCAGCAACTGGCTTAACCACTACCTTGCTCCAATCATTGCTAAACCGGCCGTGCATCATGCCTTAGACAATACAGCATACATGCTTATGGGCATTGCTGTG
>JAEWKB010000132.1 GCA_023386255.1 Bacteroidota bacterium | reverse complement strand
TTAGAGAGGTGGCCGAGTGGTCGAAGGCGCACGCCTGGAAAGTGTGTATGCTCCAAAAGGGCATCGAGGGTTCGAATCCCTTCCTCTCTGCTTGAAAATCCTTATAAAGTGTAAATTTTATAAGGATTTTTTCTTTAGATTTCTTGTCAACTGCACTAAAGCACACCACTGCTGCTTACAAAGCTCCCGACCCAGCTACCTTAATATTTGTATCAGATGCAATTTGTTTTAGATGCCCTGACTATTTTGACTAATTAATTAAATCTCGCTATGACGATTATTAATGTTCAACATAATATAATGATGTATTCTCTGAACAACTAGAAAAGCATGTAAACTTATGCTTTAATCGCTGTTTTTCACTTAAATCCTTATATTTCAATAAACATTCGAGATCGACATCTTCAATTTCATTTCTGTGTTCCCAATCTATAAGGTTCTTTCCTTCTAAAGAACTCAAATCATCTATGAATTTGTCAATATCAATGTAATCAAAACCACCTAATCTATAAAATATTTTTGTTTGTAGGTTAAATGCCATGTAATAAAAACACTTTCTAACAAGAGAATTCGTATGGTTGGTTGATATTCGATATGGCTGATCAAATTCGATTTTAAGAAAAAGGAAATTTTTATATTGTGTTTTTAAAAAGTATACCTTTTGGGCTTCAATATCTTTTAATATCTGTTCTTTACTTGCAAGTCCGAATTCACTTACTGTAAATAGCTTGGCTTTAAATTCAATAGCTATTGAATCATTTTTCGTATTTTGGCTGTAAAGATTAAAACTAAAAAAGTATAACAGAATTAAGTATTTCATATTATCACCTAAATTATTCCTGCGTATAAGAGCATAAAGTTACTTCAATTTTGAATTTACTTCTGCATGCCTTTAAAAAAAAACTGCCTTATAGGCAGCTTTTTCATTATGTTATAGTGTGTCTCTACTTAAAAACTATTTTGCTTGTACCATAGTTTGTTTTGAGGCTTGTAATGTTCAGGAACATCATTCCTGAGTTCTGGCTGCCAAAGTTAAACATAAGGTCGTTCCTGCCTTCAGTCAGTTCCACCGGGGCTGAATATATTAGCTTACCACTAATATCGTGCAGCGTTACAGTGGCTGTTGTTTTGGCATCGCTGTACAGCAGGCAGTTTACATCGCCGCGTGAAGGGTTAGGATAGGTAATGAACTCATTGTTCATGTTAATAAGCAATTCTTCATACCCTGCAGGTGCGGTTTTGGTGAACTTCACATCTTCAATAGTCAGGTCAAGGTCGTTAGTACCTGCTGCAACCGGTAAAAATGTAAAGGTAAGCATGGTAAGGTCGTTGGCTGTAATTGTCTGGTTGGTGCCGGCCGACTTAAAGAATTTATACGGAATATAGTAGGTATTCTCGCTGTTCCTAACATTTATAACAGCCCTGTACTGGTGGTTCCAGTTTTCTACAGACGATTTTACCATGCCTATTTCAAGCAGGCCACTGCCCTTAGCTTTAAATGATACAAAAGCATAATCGGTATAATCGGCAGGCAGGTGGCCCGGCAGCAGCGATTTGTAGAGCGTTAGGTAGTCATACTCACTGTGTGCCTGCAGTTTTACATTGCGGTGCACAGGCAGTTCATCCTCATGGTACTCCCTCTCAAAGTTGTTAGAGACGATATACTGATTAATAGTAGTATATGCAGGGTCAAAATCAAGGCCCCAGTTACCATCGGCATGATAGAAGGCATCCTGCACCTGTCCGTTCACTTTAATCAAGCCATCATACTCATAGCCGTCTTTTACTTCAAGGCGAACGGTTTGCTCTTTTTCTGAAATTACAGGGTTGTACCTGTTGGCAAAGCCATGAGTTTCACTATACACTTCTTCCATACTAATCTCGATGCTCTGCCCTTCTTTCACGCTCTTCAGTTTCAGTACCATATCTACACCTTCCCTTGATACCTTAGCGGCATAAGTTTGTGGCAGCTTTTGTATCTCCGTCTGCTCCACATACAGGTCGGCATTAAGGTTGTCAATTATATCTTTTACCAGCTTCAGGGTATGCTCCGGCTTGGTAGCCCAAACCTGGAAGTTATACACGTTGTTAGATATCGCATACTCCTTCACAAACCAGTTAGTCTGAAGCGTATATTTTTCCTGATTGTTGTTTTTGCCCACAGCAAATGAAACAGCATATTCGGTTACTCCGTTGCGCTGTTTAATAGCCTGCATAAGGAAGTTGTGGCCTTCCACCTGCACCGGTTTTACGGTAAGTATCTCGGCACCGCGAAGCCTGTCGCACGAAGCTTTGGTATGGTTATAAACTTTATCGGTTGTCCTTACACCCAGCACTACCGCTTTAGTTTTTCCTGCAACAGAAAAATCCACGCTCAGTACCTCATCGGCTACAGTATAGTCTAAAATGTCGGTTGGAGAGGTTACATGCGCCACGTTACCAGGCACCAATTGGCTCGGGAACATTTCCAACAGCGTAAGCCCATTGGCATTACGTGCGGTCATGCCTGCCTCAGCGGCCATAACACTTTTGTTATAGCGCATGCCATCAGTTTTAATTAATGTAGTAGGGATGCTCTTCTTTTTGCGCTGTACATACCTCTTAGATACGGCATCACCAAGGCTTTCACTTTCCAGCCCGCCGTCGTTCCCTGTGTTTACATCTTCTGATGCTATTACAACAGGAACCACAATTTCAGCTGCACATCCGTTACCGTCAGTTGCCGTAAGGGTAACTTCATAATAGCCTGCCTCGGTAAACGTAAAGTTTACTATAGACTGATTAGCATATAAACCGGTACCTGTTCCCGGCAATGACCAGGAGTAGTTGCCGAATGAGCCATTGTTTGTAAACACCAGCTGCTTTGTTGCCGAACCATTGCCTGAACTTACTGTACTTAGTGTAACTATAGGCGTAACAGGCGCGTAAACAACAACCTGCATTGATGAAGAGCTGCTTCCGTAGGTATTGGTTGCTACCAACTTAACCAAATATATGCCGGGTGTAGCATATACCTTAACCGGATTAGCCGTCGGGCTGGTAGTACCGTCTCCAAAATCCCACAGGTAACTTATTGGGGCCTCGGGCTGAACTGCATTACCTGTGCTGGAAGTATTGGTAAACACATACGAGTTAGTATTAAGGCACTGGTCCTGGTTATTGATATTGAACCCGGCAACAGGAGCCACACCCGCTACAGGGGCACAACCTGTAAGCGATGGCGCGAACACCGCATAGTGTATTTCGCCCCCGCTATGTGCAAGTGACTTACAAATAACCTGCCCTTCCAGGTTTGCCTGGTTTACAGTTTTATCTACATCGGCAAAAGGCGCAAAAACAGTACCTTCTATTACCGAGCTGCCTTTAATGTTGAGCTGTGTGGTATTATAAAAATTGTACAGGATGTATGGGCAGTTCTGGAAGCCGATGCCAGACTGGTTCCATACGTTCCAGTTAAAGGTACCGGATGCATCAACATTAACCACAAGTACTTTTTGTGCGCCTGGCTGTTGGTTAAAGGTAAAAACCTGCACGTTGTTCAGGTCAGTGCCGGTTACATTAAGGTAGTTCACGCCGTCCTGCAGGTTTATCTTCACCTGGCTTGGCAGGCCGGTATTTGGTATCGGCTGGCCGTTAGGATTGGTTAGCTGTGCATTACCTGTACATTGTGATATGCTCAGGGAGTTGGCACGCAGGGTTTGGAAAGCGCCTGCAAAATCAAGCAGGCCGCCTTGTATTACGG
>JAEWKB010000102.1 GCA_023386255.1 Bacteroidota bacterium | reverse complement strand
CCTCCAAAAGCTGGTGCTTATTAAATCGTCGTTGCTCAATAAAATGATCTATGAGCCGTATGTGCTACGCGAAAAAATGACCTGCCTGCTGCATAATCACTTTGTAATAAACGGAAGAAAAGTAAAGGTACCCTACTGGGTATATCAACATAACGCGTTATTAAGGGAACATGCTTTCGGAAACTTCAGGGAGCTTACCAAACTTATGGTAAAGTCTAACGCCATGATTTCTTACCTCAACAACAACACAAACAAAAAAGGTAAGGTTAACGAAAACCTAAGCCGGGAGCTGCTGGAACTTTTTACACTTGGCATCGGGAACTATAAAGAACAGGATATAGTGCAGGGCGCTAAAGCACTCGCAGGGCTAACATATGGCGATGCAGGAGGCGTTTATAACGCAAAAGATGAAAGTAACGAGACCATAACCTATCTAGGCAAAAAGGGCAGGTTTAAGGCTGATGATATTGTAAATATAATCTTCGAACAGCCGTCCGCACCCTATCTTTTTACGCGCAAGGTACTGCAATGGTTTATTTACGACACTCCGCCGGAAGAGCTGGTAAAATATTATGGCGATTATTTCAGGCAGAAGGATTTTGAAATAAAACCGCTGTTAACAAAGATATTTACCGAAGAATTTGAGAAAAAAACTGCCGGGGCAAAAATAAAAGACCCATTGGTATACATATTGCAACTTACTGATGAGGCAGGATTAAAAATACCCAACCCTATACTGGTAAACAATTTTATAAGGAGCCAGGGTATGGATCTTTACGGGCAGCCAAACGTAAAGGGATGGGCCGGCGGTTATTCCTGGCTCACCACACAGGTATATTTAGCACGAAGTAAAATGGCCGACAGGTTATGCCTGGGGTATAATTTTCCTGTAAAACCGCTGGCTGCATATGAAAAATATAATCTTGGCTATAGTAACGAACCGGACTTTAAACCTGAAGTAAAATGGAAAAGCAGCGGCCCCGGCAATAAAGCCGTAATTAACCAACTGAAAGAAAGGCTGCTTTTTGATACAGATGAAGCATTGCAGAAGAACTTTGAGCAAATGCTAAAGTACGATTTTGACCCAAAGAGCCCCAATGCAGATGAGGCTGTATTGCGACTGTTTAATTATATGGTAAAAACTCCTGAATTTCAATTGATATAGTTATGCAACGGAGAAATTTTTTAAAGCTTACAGGTACGCTAAGCGGGGGTATGCTACTGCTGCCTGATTTTTTATACTCTTACGGTATGAACGCAGGTAATTCCCCCTCATCGTCAGTACTGGTTTTTATCCAGCTGGATGGCGGTAATGACGGCCTTAATACTTATATACCTTATGATGACCCTCTGTATTACAACCTGCGTCCGGCCATTGCCATATCTAAAAATGAGGTAATCGGTAAAAGTAATGGTATGGCATGGCATCCTGCAATGAAACATTTTGCCGAAATACAGCAGAACGGCCATTTAACCGTGATACAAAATGTAGGGTATCCGCAACCTGTAACATCCCACTTCCGCAGCCAGGAAATATGGCAGACAGCTTCAGGCTCCTATGAGTACCTGAGTGAAGGCTGGCTGGGCCGCTATCTTGATGCGCATTACAGGGAGCACCACCCTACTGCCGCTTTAAACATAGACCAGATAGACAATCTGGCCCTGAAGGGCAAAACACCAAATAACATTACTCTTACAAATCCTGCACAATTTAAGGTTAAGCAATATGATGAAAGCGTAATAAAACTAAGTAACAACCCCAGGCTGGATTTCGTGCGGAAGGTAGCAGCCAATATACCCGAAGGTGCCGAAGAGATACATAGAGCGCTGGCAAAAGCAAAAAATGCAGGCGTTACTTACCCTATAAATGACTTGGGCAAAAACCTCGAATTTATTTCTAAACTTATAAAAGGCAATCTTAATTCAGGAGTATATTACACCTCGCTTCCCGGATTTGATACCCACAGCAATCAGCTGAACACCCATAAAGGGAAGCTTAATGCAGTTAGCGAAGCGGTTTACAGTTTTTATAAAGACATGAAAGCGGCACAAAAGCTGGATGAAGTTACTATTATGATTTTTTCTGAATTCGGGCGTCGCGCTAAAGACAACGGCAAAGGGACTGACCATGGGACCGCCGCACCTATGTTCATTATTGGCGGAAGGAACAAGGGCAAAGTAATAGGCAATAATCCGGACCTTGCAAGACTGGACGAGAATCAGAACCTCATCCACCAGATTGATTTCAGGAGCGTGTATGCTTCACTTCTTAAAAATAAACTTAGCTTTAACCCTGCTACAATTGGGATAAAGAACAATCCGCTCTCAGGATTATTTTAATTAATTATCCAAAGCAATACGGGCTTTCGTGTTGCCTGCAGCTTTACATCAAGCTGCTGCATAAAAGTATCTGATACGGCCGGGCAGCCCCAGCTAAGCGGGGTGTATTGCGGGTAGATTTCCTTATTGGACACTGCCTCCCATGAATGCAGCACCACTACCCTTTTACGTGCATTGCTGTTAGTAGGTTCTAATCCATCAAGCCAGTACTTTACCTTTATGCCCCAGGAGCTGTAGTCGCGTTTGCCAACTTTGTATTTACCAAGTGATGAGCAATGGCTGTCATTACGATTGTCAAATGTTGCTGTGCTGTATTTATCAGGGTTTTCGGCAAATATATCGCAGCTGCCATGCGTCACAAGGTTTTTATCCGTTATTTTCTTCTGCTTAAAGTCGTAAACAAAAAAGCGGTTCCTGCCTGAATGTACACTAAGGTCAATTAGAAAATAATATTCTTCCGAGAAGCCGTTGGCTTTACAAAAACCCAGTGCCTCTGTATGCCTGGCAGCATAGTTTTTAACAGGCGCTTCAACGGTAACAGCATTAGTGCAGCTAAACAGGTACAGGCATAGGAGTAACAATATCATCATCATAATAAGTAAGGTTTTACCTATAACTGTATCACAGCCTTTCTTAGTATAGAGCAACGCATTTATTTAAGAACAATACACTATCTTTGCCCGCTTTTTAAAATTGTAAAATGACAAAGAATAATGTATTGAAGGGAGTATTTCTGGTAGGGCTTGGTGCTACAAGCTACGGCATGCTTGCCACTTTTGTAAAGCTGGCTTACGAAGAAGGATATACCACTGCCGAAGTTACCTCATCGCAATTTATACTTGGCTTGCTGGGTATATTCATAATCAATGGCTTCCAGCGTGCCCGCAAAGGCAATGACGTTGTAAAAGCATCGGGCAGGAATATCTTTTTCCTTATGCTTGCAGGTACATCGCTTGGCCTTACCAGTTTGTTTTACTATCTGGCGGTAAAATATATTCCTGTATCAATAGGGATTGTGCTGTTAATGCAAACCGTATGGATGGGTGTGCTCCTAGAGGCCCTGCTTACTAAAACGCTTCCATCAGGCAGGAAGATACTGGCAGTTGTTATTGTACTTATAGGTACTGCACTGGCTACTAATTTAATAGAAAAGAACATTAAGCTGGACTGGCGGGGGATTGCCTGGGGATTGCTGGCAGCGGCATCATTTACCACCACTATGTTTACGTCTAACCGCGTAGCAACGCATTTATCATCAGCACAGCGCAGCCTTTACATGCTACTAGGCGGGGCAATTATAGTATTTGCCTTTGCAGCAGCCACCTGGACCGGCAGTTTCAATGCGGGAATTTTCCTGAAGTGGGGAATCATCTTATCCTTATTCGGCACCATAATCCCCGCTATGCTCTTAAACGCCGGTTTTCCGCACACTGGTATTGGGCTGGGTAGTATAGTATCATCGCTGGAGTTACCGGTATCGGTAACTATGGCTTTTGTATTGCTTCATGAGAAAGTTACGGCGCTGCAGTGGTTTGGTATAAGCCTTATAATTGCTGCCATAGTGATTATGAACATCAATACGCAGAAGAAGGAAAATCAGTAACTTTGGTAAAAACCAAAGCTGATGGCCTTACCCTGGCACCTGTATATAATGGCTGCGTTGTACATACTTGCAGGCTTAAATCATTTTCGTGTCCCGAAGATTTACCTTCGCATGATGCCCCCTTACCTCCCTGCACACAGGCTATTAAACTATAGCAGTGGTGCAGCTGAAGTATTACTTGGCATACTCTTATGTATTCCGGCAACATCTCATTTAGCGGCATGGGGTATCATAGCACTGCTGATTGCTGTTTTTCCTGCCAATGTATACATGTACACAAATGAAAAAGCTGCCTTAGGCTTACCGAAGTGGGTAAGGCTGGTACGGCTGCCGCTGCAAGCGGTTTTAGTATGGTGGGCATATCTTTATACTTAATTTACTAAGATTACGGCAATAACTTTTTTTTATATTTTCTTTAATTTCGACTGTAAAAATTTATTTAAAAAAAAGTAAGTTTTCTTGAAGTAAAATGTTTTTTTTAGTAATATTGATTAACTAATCTTAAATATTAAAAAGAATATCTGAATTTAATTTTTCACCTGATGAAAAAAAGTAACCGCTTAGAATTAGACAAGGAAGCGATTGACAGGATCGTTACTTTGGCACAGGAAGAAAGGAAACCTTTTGAGGAAATTAAGAAGGAATTTGGCATAGCTGAGAAGGAAGTAACAGAAATTATGCGCAAAAGATTATCAGCAGATAACTTTGAGCTCTGGAAGAAAAAAGTTGCTGCTAAAAAACCGAAACCTAAACCCGTTTATGACGAGTTTGATGATGAACTGGACACAAAATATTATATAAGAAATAAATTTGCTTAACCCTCCTTCCCGGAGGGTTTTTTTATTTTACTTAATAAAGGCTGCATTTAATATTATTAAGTTTTAGTTTAATAAAATTAATTTATAGATTTGCATTATTAAAATAACTGCAGATGACTTCACCCAAACTTCCTGTAGCCTGCCCCAGCTGCAGTAATACCCTTAAGGTATCCCAACTATTGTGTCCTGAATGCAGTACAGCTGTTTCAGGGAGCTTTGACCTGCCCATACTGGCTAAATTAAACGAAGAGGAACAGAATTTTATCCTGCGGTTTTTTCTGTCCAGCGGTAGCTTAAAGCAAATGGCTATCGAAATGGGGAACAGCTACCCCACAGTAAGGAACAAGCTGGATGACCTTATTGAAAAAGTAAAAAAGCTACAACAATAACTTACTACTAAACCATGACGAAAACTCTATTGAATCCGGTTGAAGTTTACCCGGAAAACAAATTGCTAATAGCCGGTACAGCAGCTCTTGTGGCAGGCTCAACAGCAGCTTATTATGCAGGCGGCAGGTTTGACGGTGTTATAGATTTTCACCTTGTCCAAAATGTCAGCTGGCAGATACCTTTTCTGGATAATGTAATCAATACCGTAAGCTTGCTCATCTTTCTCTACATTGCCGGTTACATCATCAACAAAAGAACCCGTATTATTGATATACTTACCACGTCATTAATTGCCCGTGTGCCTTTTTATATCCTTCCGCTGGCCGGTGGCAGCAATAT
>JAEWKB010000091.1 GCA_023386255.1 Bacteroidota bacterium | reverse complement strand
TTACAGAGGTGATAAGCAAAGATCCAAGGATATTAAATGAACCTTCCGCTGAAATCAATATTAAAGAACTGGCTGCAAGCACGGTAAACGTACAGGTATTTATTTGGGCTAAAAATGAAGACTACTGGAAGATGCTGTCTGACTTTCTGGAAAATATAAAAGAGGCTTTTGAGGCCGCCGGAATCGAGATGCCTTACCCGCAGCGCGACATACACGTTGTTCTGGATAAAGGTGATTCTTCAAAATAATAACTAAATAGTTACGTTAAGTATTGGCATGCTTATTGCAAAAAAATAACATATTGCCTTAAGCTCTTTTAGAAATTAAAAGTATATTTGGCACCTATTTTATTAATCATCAACTAAAAGAAATGAAAAATTTTAAAACAATTTTTACAGCAGCATTTGCAATATCATCTTTAATGGCTACCGCACAGGTAAGTACAAGGATTGGAGATTCAGACGGGCGTTCGGTTACTACCAGAAGAGACCTAAGCCAGCCTGCAACAGGGTCTATGTTTATAAACGAAAAATATATGCCTGCGCGTGTTTCTAATACTCAAAACACAATGATGCTGCGGTACAATGCCTATTCTGATTATTTTGAAATGAACGACCCGCAGGCTGAAGAAACAAAGAATCTTCCTAAAACTGATGGTGTTATAATTACATTTGTAAATAATAATGAATCTTACACTCTGGTTAATTATAAAACTAAAAAAGGAGAATCTATTAATGGCTACCTTAACATTATAAGTGACAACCCTAAAATTAAGATATACAAAAGGGAATCCGTTATTCTTCAGCCGGAAGTTTACCCCAACAGCAGCTACGGAACTTACAAAGCCGCCAATTATAAAAAGGCAGATGATGAATTTTACATCAAGATCAATGATGGTGAAGCAGTATATATAGACGGTAAAAAAGACGTTTCAAAGCTTGTTCCTGCGAAAAGCAAAGATATTCTTGACTTTATTAAAAAGAACAAAATAGATCTTGAAGATGAAATCGGGCTGCAAAAGCTTGGAAGCTATATGGAAACAATTTTATAATTATTTCCCTGCCACAAAATCCTTAAGATAATACGGTTCAAAATAAGCGACATCAACGGTGTCGCTTTTTTTATACTTATCGTAGGATACAGGGCCCATTTGTGCAGCGGAGGGATATATAATATCATCATAGTAAGTAACATTTGATGCATTTACTATTTCCTTACATTTTGCCGCGCCATCGCCGACCAGGTGTATTGGGGACTGATATTCATCAAAAGATGCATCGGTAATTATTTCGGCAACAACAGGCCTGATAATATTATAAGCCGGATCGTAAGCTGCCATGTATACTTCCATCCGTCGGGCATCTATAAGCGGAATAATAACCCCTTCCTGTACTGTAATCTGCCGTGCCAGCAGCTCAAGGGTATCTACAGCTATCAAAGGTATATTTAATGAATAGCATAAACCTTTCGCAGCCGAAACACCTATACGCAAACCGGTATAAGATCCGGGGCCCATGCTTACCGCTACGGCATCAAGATCAGCATACCCTTTTTTAGCTTCATTAAGCACATCAGCAATAAACACATGAAGTTTCTCAGCATGCAGGTAACCTTCTCCCGCATACTCTTTAAGCGCAACAACTTCACCTTCATCAGCAAGGGAAACCGAACAGTTTTTTGTTGCGGTCTCAATGTTCAGGATCAGTGCCATTATTTAGTTTCCTTAGGCTTGGTTTTAACCTTATCATTAGGATTAAGTTCCTTTGTTACAACAGTATATGGGCCTGTAATAACTTCTTCTCCTTTTTTAAGACCTTTTATAATTTCAATATTTGTATCATCCTGTATACCTGTTGTTATAGGTCTTAATACTGCTTTATCTCCTACTTTTACAAATACACACTCAAACTTTTTAGCAGTCGCGCCGGCTTCCTGTTCTTTTTCTTTTTCTTCGAGTTCTTTTACTATATCCCTTTTAGTAGCTGTAGTGTCAGATTTTACCACAACAGCACTAATCGGCACTGCCAGCACATTAGCCTTTCTTTCGGTAATAATATCAACTGTGGCGGTCATACCCGGCCTAAATGGCGAAAAATTAGCAGGCTTACCTTCGGTCATATCTTCATAAGATTCTTTAAGTATCCTTACCTTAACCTTAAAATTCGTTACCTGGTCAGCAGTCAGTGTACTGCTGGCCGAATTAGATATACTCGTTACAATACCTTTAAATTTCCGCTTCAGGTAAGCATCAACTTCAATTTCAGCTTCATCGCCTATATCAATCTTCACAATATCATTTTCATTAACATCAACCTCCACTTCCATATTATTAAGGTTGGCTACACGAAGAATTTCTGTACCGGCCATCTGCTGCGTACCTACCACGCGTTCGCCCAGTTCGGCATCAAGTTTTGAAATAGTACCGTCAACCGGTGAGTATATGGTTGTCCTGTTAAGGTTATCCCTCGCCTCGGTTACAGTTGCACCCGCACTTTGTACATTATAATAAGCTGATGATTTGGCAGCCTGTGCTACTTCATAAGCCGACACAATCCTGTCCCATTCTGATTTAGATATTACACCTTTATCAAAGAGCCTCTTGTTACGGTCATAATTAGCCTTGGCTTCCTTAAGCTGTGCATCTGCCTGGCTAAGCCCCGCTTTGGCAGTCGACAAAGTAGCCGCGCTCCTGCTAACACCCGACTGGTAAAGATCCGGATTTACACGAACCAGCAGATCGCCTTTCTTCACTGCCTGCCCCTCTTTTATTGGCAATTCAATAATTTCCCCTGAAACTTCAGATGATATCTTAACCTCTACTTCTGGCTGTACCTTACCGGTAGCCGAAACAGTTTCGGTAAGTGCTATTTCTTTAACCATTGTGGTTTCAACCTCTTTCCCTTCCTCTTTATTACCAATGGCCCCGCTCTTGCTTAAAACAATTAGTAAGACAATAACAACTGCAGTGATACCTAATAGCCAGTATATAGTTTTTTTAGACATAATTAATTGGTTTGAAAAATTGGGATACCGAAGTAAAATTCTAATATTTTAACCCTAAAAATAAAATCATATTTAGTACGGAGCGCTTCAGACTGGGCGTTTACAAGAAGTGTTTGGGCCTGGTTCAGGTCAAATACATTTATAAGGCCCACTTCATAACGCTCCTTTGCATAATCAAATGAGCCCTGCCTTGCTTCAAGTGTAGCCTGGGCTGCTTCATATGATTTTAGCGCACCCTGCGCATCAGTATAAGCGGTATAAACATTTGTTTCAAGGGTAAGTTCCTGCTGTTGCAGGTTTATTTTAGTGCGCTCCAGCGCTACTTTTGCACGTTCTACATTATTCCGTACAGAAAATCCGTTAAGGATAGGTATATTGAGTGCCAGGCCAAAGGAGTGCCCTTTATTATCACTAAACTGCTCCCAAACTGAGTCTGCAGGGCCTAACACAGGCCTAAAATTAGGCTGTACTACAAACTCACCCGTACTTGGTAAAAAACCTATTTCGCTGTATGGGCTATTGGGGTCTTGTACAGCCCCTACAATCTGGTCAGCATAAGCGGCCCTTGTAGTAAAACTATAAAAACCCTGTAGTGTTGGCTGGTAAGCACCTTTGGCAATATCAACATCTTTTTCAGCCACTTCAATATTAGCCTTCGCTATCTTTAGTTCAGTACGCTGCTCTTTGGCTTTGCTAAATATAGTGGCGGCATCTTCAAGCAGCACGCCTGAAGCATCTACCGGATAATCGCTGTCAACCGTATCAAAATCCTGAAAGTTCTCTAACTGCATTAGCTGTGCAAGGCTCAGCTTTGACAATAACAATGCATTTTCAGCGGCAATTTTACGTTGGTTATCAGTAGCAACCGTGGCTCTTACATCAAGAAGGTCGCCTTTCGGTACCGATCCTGCCTCCACCAGTTGTTGCACCCTTTCAAATTGTTGGGTATCGTATTTTAATTGCTGCTCCTGCACCTTAAGATTCTCTTTGTTGAATAAAATCTGCAAATAAGCATTGGCAACATTAAGGGCTATATCTTCCTGCATTTTCAACACCTGGTACTGTGATGATATTATAGCCAGATTTGCCCTCCTAAGCCTGTTAAGGTTCTGCAAGCCGTTATATATATCAATGCCTACATTTACACCTGCCGATGTAAACTGGGTAGTTTGGTTCTCCAATAAACCCGTTGTTATGTTTTGGTTAAGGCCGATATTCCACGAGTGAGATGCCTGTGCATTAGCCGTAGGGAGAAATGCCCCCCACGCATCTTTACGGGCTATGGTTGCCGACTCCTGGTCCAGTTCTGTGTTCTTAATTGATATATTATTCTTTATGGCGTAATCTATACACTCCCGCAGTGTCCACTTTTTAGGTTGCGCATGGGCATGCATAGCCAGCAATCCGAAAATAATTAAAAGTGCTGCGCCGTGTTTGTTTATCATAGCAGGTTTAAGAAAGAAGTTTATACAAAGATATTTATTTTATTGTAAGTTTAAATGCAGCTGCATTTATGTTAAGACATTTATTGAGGCAATTTGTTACAATTAATAGTATTTTTACAGCCTTAATTACAAAATAAATGAAAAGTTTAGTGACTGGCCTTATAGCTATGCTGCTGGTAATAACAGGCTGTTCAAGCACAAAGAAAATAGAAGCGTTAAAACCCGAACCCAGCGATAATGCCCCGGTAGTTTTCCAGACAAGCACTTCATTCATTAACATGCCCGTAGTGGTAACGCTTGCTGATATTGAAAATCAGCTGAACAAAAACCTGAACGGGTTGATTTATGAAGACAATAACATTGAAGACGACAAGATAATGATGAAGGTGTGGAAAACCGCACCTATAAAATTTAGTGAAGATAAAGGTAAATTAGTATCGGTAGTGCCGATAAAAATCAATGCTAATGTGAAGTACGGAACTTCGGCAATGGGACTGGAACTTTATGATACACGCGAGTTCAATCTTGATGGTGTTGTAACTTTTAAAAGTGACGTTGCCCTTACCAACTGGAAACTTACCACGCAAACTACAATTGAATCAATAGACTGGAAAGAAAGCCCAACTATAACGGTTGCAGGCAAAAAAGTAGCCATCACTTACCTAATTAATCCTGCCGTAAAAATTTTTAAAACTAAAATAGAGCATAAACTGGACCAGTCGATTGCCAAGGTTACCGATTTTAAGCCGAATGTACTTGATGCACTGGAGAAGCTCTGTACGCC
>JAEWKB010000090.1 GCA_023386255.1 Bacteroidota bacterium | reverse complement strand
ACATTACGGCTACGGCTTCAGGGCCTAAGCACTTGGTTAAAACATTAACAAGGGCAAAATTTGAGCAACTGGCTGATGATCTTGTACGCCGTTCTATGCTGCCATGCGAAAAAGCGCTTAAAGATGCAGGACTTTCAAAATCTGATATTGATGAGGTTATCCTGGTAGGTGGTTCTACACGTATACCGCGCATACAGGAAGAGGTAGAGAAGTTCTTCGGCAAGAAGCCTTCTAAAGGCGTAAACCCTGATGAGGTTGTGGCAATTGGTGCCGCTATACAGGGTGGTGTACTTACAGGAGACGTTAAAGATGTACTGCTTCTTGATGTAACACCACTTTCACTTGGTATTGAAACCATGGGTGGCGTTATGACAAAGCTTATTGAAGCAAACACAACCATCCCAACTAAAAAATCTCAGGTATTCTCTACCGCTGCAGATAACCAGCCATCTGTAGAAATACACGTGCTGCAAGGGGAGAGGCCAATGGCTCAGGATAACAAAACTATAGGCCGTTTCCATCTCGATGGTATTCCGCCTGCTCCAAGGGGTGTACCTCAAATTGAAGTTACTTTTGATATTGATGCCAACGGTATCATCAAAGTATCGGCTACTGACAAGGGTACAGGTAAATCACACGACATCCGTATTGAGGCTTCTTCAGGCTTAACACCAGAGGAAATCGAAAGGATGCGTAAAGAGGCTGAAGCCAATGCTGATGCCGACAAAGCTGCCAAAGAGCGTGTAGACAAGCTGAATGAGGCTGATGCGATGATTTTCCAGACAGAGAAACAGCTGAAAGAGTTTGGCGATAAATTGTCAGCTTCGGCTAAGCAGCCTATTGAAGCGGCTCTTGAAGACCTTAAGAAAGCGTATGAAACTAAAGATGTTGCTACCATACAGCCTGCCCTTGACAAGATAAACGAAGCCTGGAAAGCAGCTTCGGAAGAAATGTACAAAGCTCAGGCAGACGGCGGAGCACAAGGCGGTGCGCAACAGGCACAGCCTGAAGGCGGCGCACAACCTGAAGGCGACAACGTACAGGATGTAGACTTTGAGGAAGTGAAATAACTCTTTTAGAAGGACTTTTCAGATAAAAGATAATAGATGATAGAACGCCCCGCAATTGTGGGGCGTTTTTTTATGCTGGGAAGATTGCAACATATTAAAAAAGATTCACTTAAATTTGTAACTACACGCACCGATGAAAAAGATTTCCCTTTAATGAACAGGAAATTTAGCTGGGTGAACGAGTATCCTTATAACAGGTAAGGCCTTACCTGAACCAGTTGCCTATGGCGCGAAAGATGCGCCTTGCAAAACTATGTCTTTCAACAGCCACCTCACCAATTAACATATTTTCAGGTTCTATATGAACAATAACTGATTTTTCTGACTGAACAATTATCTGATGCATTTTATAACCCAAATATGAGAATTCAAGTATATTATTAACATCTGCTTTTATTTTAAATTTACCATCAAAGTCAGTAGTTACTGAATCAGCAGTGTTCAGGTTACGTACATTAATTCCCGGAACAGGTATTAAATCAAAATTATCAATTACATATCCGGTAATTATAATCGTATCAACGTTGGGTACTATAGGAGCATCTGTCGCTTGCTTCTTCTCACCTTGCTCAGTCACTACAGGTGTCTGCGCCACAGCTTCATAATTACCCAAAGCCAAAAAACCCATTACAGCTGCGCCTGCCGCAAGCCATAATGAGCTTTTTCGTTGTGGTAGTATAAGTTCCCTCTCCAGCTGTGAACTTAAAAAGCGCCCGCAGGTTTTAGGTTCTTTTATTGCTTCAGCAATCTCTCTGTCAGAAGACTTTGTAAAGTCCCGTACATTTTTTTGGCACATGAAACAAAACCTTCCCTTTTCTGCAGGTGTCATATCCTGCCATTTTTCGTGGCAAGGGGTGGGTACAGAGATGCTAATGCGTTTGGCCATAGCCAAATATAGCAATTAAAACCTTTCTTTAAAAAAGTTTATCAGCTTGTCCTGGAAGTCGTTCATTGTCTGTTGGTTCCAGTTGCCGTGGCCGCCGTTGGCATACAGGTAGTATTCGTTATACACATTGTACTGGTCCAGCTTTGCCTTTAGCCTGTTAGCCTGGCTTGATGGCACCAATGGGTCCTGCCCGCCATAGAACATGATTGTAGTAGGGGAATCGGCATTTACATGCAATGCAGGGCTTACCGCTATGGCTGCTTCTGGCTGTGCACCTACACTGCCTACAAGATATAAAGCTGCATAATTATAATATGGGTTTGCTGTATAGTAAGGGTCGGTAAAATCAGCCGGGCCTACTATGTTACATACTGCTTTTACATTGTTCTGGGTGTCGTACTTGTAGCTGTACAGCATAGCCAAATGCGCACCTGCACTGGCGCCTATAAAAGCATATTCTTCCGAAACATTATAATCACTGTCTTTAAGGAACTGTACTACCTCCTCAATATCCTGCACCTGTTTAGGGAAAGCAGGGCTTTGCGCCGTAGCCAGTCGGTAGTTAATGTTCACAATGGCATGGTCAGGAAACTGGCTTTCCAGCAGTGGGATTACATAATTAAAATCGGCTTTGCTTCCGCCGCTCCATCCGCCGCCGTGAACAAGGATGAATACCTTCGTACTTTCACCTCGTCCCGCTGGCAGGTATACATCCATTTTTTGCTCAGGGTCATTGCCATAAGACACATTCATTATATCCTGCGCCGGCAGCACCACTTCTTTTGTAGCTTTATTGTTTTCATCTGAAGAATTACATCCCAGATTGAATATCAGTAATAATACTGGTAGCATATATTTTTTCATAATACATGTACCAAAGCAAATGCCATGCCCTATATAGTTAAAAGGATGTTATTAACTTAACGGAAGCTGTACCGTAAAGGTAGCGCCTTCACCGGGTACAGATTCTGCCGAAATATACCCTTCATGCTGATCGACAATTTTTTTACAGATGCTGAGGCCTATACCTGTACCACTAAATTCGGTTTTGCCATGCAGGCGCTGGAAGAGCTTAAATATCTGTTCGCTGTACTGTTTTTCAAAGCCAATGCCATTATCAATAAATTTTATTTCTACAAATTGCCGCACTGTATCTTCATTTTTATAGTCAGCAATATCAAAACTATTAATCAGCCTAGTCTTTATTTTAATTACAGGCGTTTCGGTACAGTATTTTAAAGAATTGCTTATCAGGTTAGAGAATAACTGGTTCATTTGTAATGGTACAGCCCTTATAATTGGTAGTACATCACTCTCTACAGTCACATTCCTTTCATGTATGGTCAATTCAAAATCAACAAGCACCTGTTGCAGAATGATATTAAGATCTGTAGGCTCATACTGTTCTCCTGTAGAGGAAAGGCGGCTGTATGCAAGGACAGCATTAATTAGTTGAGACATGCGCGCTGCAGATGAATCTATTTTTGAAAAATAAAGATCGAAGTTAGCTTCACGGCCTTTCTCCTTTATCATGTTGATAAAAGTCCTGATTTTGCGCAAAGGTTCCTGTAAATCGTGGCTTGCAATGTAATTAAATGATTCAAGTTCCTTATTCGATTGTTCTAGTTCCTGGTTCTTTAGTGCAAGGATGTGGTTGGCACGGTTAAGCTTTTCGGTACGGTCATTAACCATGGCCTCAAGTTTCTCCGAGAACATTTTTTGCTCATGAATGTCAGTAAGTGTGCCTATCCATTGTGTAACTTCTCCTTTTTCATCTTTTAAAGCCACTGTTCGCGATATATGCCAGCGATACATTCCGTCGTGCCTTTTTAATAAGAATGTCTGGCTGTAATCTTCACCGTTCGCTACAGCAGTTTTCCAGGCTTCATTAACTTCTTCGTGCATTTCAGGATGCATTACCTTATGCCATCCGTAATTTTTATCATCTTCAAAATTTAGGCCTGTATAGGTAAAATATTTATTGTTGAAGTAGCTTATAGTACCATCAGCATTGGCCCTGAAAGCAATATGAGGCATAGTTTCAAGAATAAGCTGAAGATCCTTTTCATTCTTTTCCCTTAGTTTTTTTACATAATACTGGTCAGTTACTTCAGTAACTATAGCAATAACGCCCGTTATTCCGTCATTTTCGTAAAGCGGTTGGTAAACAGAATTAAAATAGCGGGTTTCTTTGTTCCCGTCTATTACAATTTCAACAGGCATGTCCATAAAAGATGATGTTATACCCGTTTCATATACAGCCTTCAGTTTGGCTTCTACATGCGAATCTTTCATCTCAGTTATAGCTTCCGCCATGGGCCTGCCCAATATATCTTCACGCTTTTTCCCTCTTATGGTAAGATAGGCATCATTAGCAATGTCAAACACAAGATCCGGTCCTTTCAAAACCGTTATTCCCATAGGCACCCTGTGTATCAGGCTTTTAAATTTAGCTTCACTATCTTCAACTTTCTGGCGTGCCATAACCTGTGGTGTTACATCATGCGCCAGTACAATTATGCCTGATATGCTTCCGTCTTCCTCATGAAATGCTTTATATATAAATTTAATGAACATGCGCTCTTCAACACCATCATTAATGTTATAAAAAGGGCATTCATCTTCAATATGTTCTTCTCCTGTAGTATATACTTTCGTAAGCAGCTTGTCAAATCCCTGTTCTTTTGCTTCAGGAAGACCTTCAAACAGCGGCCTATTCAGCATCGTCTCCGCATCTTTACCCCAAAGCTTCATAATATTACTGTTAGCCATTTCTACTACAAAATTTTCACCCCTAAGCATGCAGATTGCCATTGGGGCCTGCATAAACAGGTTATTGATCTCGTTGCGTATATGGTTACGGGTATTGGCTATTTTAATTTGTGAGCGTATGCGCGCTTCAAGCTCTTTGGCAGAAAAAGGTTTCACAAGATAGTCATCAGCCCCAATTTCATATCCCTCTATTCTTGACTCTTCTCCGGCTCTTGCAGTTAGGAGCACCACCGGAATCATAGCTGTTTCAGGCTCTTTTTTAAGTTCTGTCAGTAACGTAATCCCGTCCATCACAGGCATCATCACATCGCTCAATACCAAAGATACTTTTAACTTCTTTATAAGGTGTAATGCTTCCTGTCCGTTTTCCGCCAGTAGTACATTGTACTGCTTTTCCAGGATAGACCGCAGGTGCTTGCGCATATCTGCATTATCATCAACAATAAGGACTGTATCAGTCTTTACAGATACGCTTTCATGTGCAACCTCAATACTTTTTTCCTCACCGTCTTCCAATATAAGGTCAGCCTCGCGTACATCCTCTCCCGAAATTATGTCTTCAATGGCTGTTTCCTGAGCGAATATCTGGTCTTGTGGCAAGTGTTCTTTACCCAAGGGTATTGTTACTGTAAAAGTGCTTCCCTCACCTTCGCGGCTTTCTACTTCTATTTCACCTTTGTGCTGCAGTACAAATTCTTTTATCATTGAAAGCCCTATTCCCGAACCTTCAAAACTTCTGCCCTCGTTATTTAATACTCTGTGGAAACGGGTAAACATTTTGGGCAGTTCGTTTTCAGGAATTCCAAGCCCCGTATCCTTAACTTTTAGCAGTACATGGTTTCGTTCCCTTGTCAGGCTTACAGTTATTGTACCTTTCAGGGTGTATTTAAATGCATTTGACAACAGGTTGAAAACAATCTTTTCCCACATTTGCCTGTCTATATACGCAGGCACTTCAATATCTTCTACATTTACAGCAAAATGCATTCCTGCCTTTTCAATAACCGACCGGAAATTAGCCGCAAGGTTGGCAGTATATGCTGTTATATTTGTAGGGATAAATTTAGCCTTCATCCGGCCGCTTTCCATAAGGCTGAAATCAAGCAAGGTATTCACCAGTTTCAGCAGGCGCAGGGCGTTGCGGTGGGTTGTTTCAACTACGTTGCGTTCCGCTTCTGCAAGTTTGTAATTTTCCATCAGCTCCTCCAGCGGGCCCAGCATAAGGGTTAGCGGTGTCCTGAACTCGTGGCTGATGTTACTGAAAAAGGCTGTTTTGGCTTTGTCAATTTCTGCCAGTTCTTCAAGCCTTTTACGCTCATTTTCTATAGCAGTGGCATTTTGTATGGCAGTTGATACCTGGCTGGCCGCCATCTCAAAAAATGTACGGTAATCATCATCAAGTTTTCGGGTAGGGTTTATGCCAAATATTATGATACCTACCGGGTTATTTGCTGAAAGAGTAAGTGGCAGGGCAATAGCGTCTGTTACCGGTTGCCCCGCGGGGCCTTTAGGTAGCACGTCTGCAGCATTAAGAGTTGTTATTGCTGCTTTACCTTTCATAAGCACTTCAGTTATAACAGGATGTGCATCAACAGCTTCTTCATCAGTAAGATTTATATGGTGCGGAAAAATGGTATCAGCAGCTTTATCCAGCCCTGTTACTTGTATTATTTCGGCATTTTCTCCCTTCCCATCCAAAAGATAGAATACTGCAAAGGGTATGTCATTTAAATTTTTAGCCATTGTTTCGGCAGCTGTGTTGCATGCCGAAGCTATTGTCCTTTCTATTAACGATTTAGCTGCCAGCTCTGAAAGGGTTTTGTTTCTCCTGGCGCCCAAAACTTTATCAGTAGTGTCAAAATTGGGGCAGAAAAGGCCGCCCACTTTGCCGGTTTCGTCAAAAACAGGATTGTAACTGAATGAAAAGTACTTTTCTTCAAGGAAATCGCCACGCTTCATAAAAAGCTCCACATCTGTGTTATTGGTAGATTTCCCTTCGATAAATACTTTGTCTGAAAGAGGCCCGCACACATCCCATATCTCTTCCCACACCACATAGGCGGGTTTTCCTAAGGCCCACAGGTGCTTTTCCTTCCCAAGAATATCTATATAGGCATCATTGTATAAAAAAGTGTTTTCAGGGCCCCAGCCAATCCATATTGGGTTACTGGAGTTCAGCATGAGGTTGACTGTAGTTTTTAAGCTTTGCGACCACAGGCTTATAGGCCCTAAAGGCGTTGTAGACCAGTCATAACTTCGTATAAGCTCTCCCAGTTGTCCTTCGGAGGTAAGGAAATCAGGTAAACTATTTTTATTGGCGGTAAACGGTTCATTCATGTCAGGGGAAATATACTACCAAATTTAGGATTATACTGTAAAAGAACTGTTAAAGAAAAAATGCGATTTTTTACAACTTAGAACATCTTTTAGAACCTGAAACTATACTTTTTGTGAGCGTATAACATAGTATAGTAACAACAGGTACAGCAAAAACATAATTCCGTGTACAATGATGTACGCAGAAGCCGTAAAGGAAATGAATGAGAATACCAGGTTAGAAATAAAGCCAGCCAAGAAGAAGAATGTAGATATGCCGTGGGCGTTTATGCCCATATTATATATTGTGTATCTTACCCCAATTGATAAGACAAGAGTGGTGCCAAGCAGGATAAAGCTCCCGCCGGTTAGCAACAAATTTTGTTCATTGCTGCCAAAGCTATAAAATCCGTAAGCAATAAGAGCACTTATGGCTATAGCTATAGCCGATGTAATAGTGTTTAATTTCATAATTATCCTTTTGGCGGCGGTGGTGGTACTTCTCCAAATACGGCAGCTACATCAGGCGTGGCTTCGGCAGGTTCCCATCCGGCCATGCCTTGTTTCCATATATAATGCTGCCTTGTAAAACGGCCGTCGGCAGCAAATTCTCTAAGCTGGGCTAATGTATATGGGCCCGATTGCACACTGTTTAATGCAATATGGTACGCGGTTACAGGTGGTGGCGGTGGAGTATTACCAATATTATTCATCATGCTTCCCATCTGGGTGCCCATCATGCCGCCCATGGCCATACCTGTCATAATTCCGGCAGCATTAAATCCGCCGCTGCCCGAGTCTATGCTGCCCATCTCTCCAAGGTTAGATGCTGCGGTTTTTAAAACGTCGGCCTGCTGGTTTAGCTGGTGTACTGCAAAGTTCCTGCCTTCAACGCCCATTTCGGCTTCCTTACGCTGTATTCGTGCAATTTCGCCCAGGTTTGTAATTTCAACGCCTGTTTTAGCATCGGCAAAACGTGTTTGCTGGTCGGCAGTGGCGCCTTTAAGCTGCAGGTAGAAAGGGTTTGTTTTATCAAACTCTATAGTCCCAATATCAAGCCGCTTCAGGTTAATGCCAAAGTCACTTTCAATTTCAGGACGGAGCTTTTCGGCAACGTACTCATTAATTTCTTCAATCCGGCGTTCCATTTGCATAACCGGCAAACCTGTTTCAGCCGGTATATTTAAAATGCACGATTTAATTTTGCGGGCAAACATATCCTTCAGCTTGCTTTCCAGTTCTGCAAGTTCAAGGTTTACAAGACGATAATTCTTTATAAAGTTATGTATGTCCGTCAGGTTAAAGGTAAGGGTGCCCCGCACGGCACAGGGTACGCCAAGATCAGGAAACCTGTTGTCAAAAACATCAAAATAGGGTATGCCGAATTTAACCTGAAGATTCTTTTGCAGGTTGAAGAAATAAACTTCGGCCATAAAAGGCGAGTTACCCCCAAAAGCAGCGCCCACAATGCTGGCAAGTACAGGAAAGTTGGCCGTTTTTATGGTTTGGTCTATAGGCCCTTCAATTACATCCAGTAATGTACCGTCATTTTTGGTATAGAAGAAAACAGCTGCTTCGCCGGGTTTTACCCTTATACGGCTGCCATAACGTATTGCGTTTTCTTTACGGCTGGAGTTGGCGCTCCCTCCCGGCGACCATTTGTGTACAAGATAGTCAGTCTCATCACAACGGATTACGTCCATAAATCCGCCTTCGCTTCCGCTAAAAAAATTCATCAGCCCCATATTACTTCTTCTTTTTATCCAGCTTTTCTGCCAGCTCTATTTTATCTTCCAGTTCGCTATGCTTTAAATACTTCGCCAGCTTAGATTTCTCTCTTGCTGCTTTAAACTCTTTTTTATCAATCAGTTCAAGAACCTGCTTTTCAACAATTTCATTAATTGCATCATCCCTGTCCAGAATATGGTAGCTGCCATCGCTCTTCAGCAGGTTGGCTACCCTTAAAGCCTCATCATAATTCTTAATTTCCAGCAGGCTGTCAAGTTCCATTCTCGTTATTGATGCTTCAAACTCCTCTATCTTAAACGGATTGGTAACTCCTGCAAATGCAGCTTTTGCGGCACTTATTTTCTTCTCTTTAATAAGTCTTTCTGTTTTTTCTTCGGCCGTTTCAGGAGCTTTAGGCCGGTTGGCTATCGCAAAAACACCCCATATTATCAGTCCCCACAATGCAAAGTTTACGGCAGCTTTTTTAAAGTCATCCGTTCGCCTGCTACTGATTATCGTATCACGTTCTGCCAGTAGTTTGTCAATATTTGCGTTTAATTCAGGATTTGTGCCATATTTAGTGCGAAGTATTGCAGCTTCTTCGTCCATGCCTTCGCTGTATGTTTTAGTCACCTTTGCATATCGGTCAAAGAGGCCTTCCTTCCTTATTAATAGTTTATACGGTATAAATAACCCAAAGGTAATTAGTGTTTTAAAAACGTTGCCGGATACTATACCGGGATTAGGTTTGGCAAATTTCAGGTAGGTAAGTATCTCGTGAAGTTCACTGAAATCGTCTTCAACAGTTTCCGATACGGAATTGTCTTCAGTATTTATGTAATCGCATGCAGGGCAGACTTTGCTCATCCCGCCTAATATTTCGCCGCAGCTAACGCACTTCCTTACCTTCGGCTTGTTTTGGCTGCTGTTCAAATATAACTTCCCATCCAGTATTACATCTATTTCATCGGCATCATAGCCCAGTTTCTCCGCTTTTTTTCGCAACACTTCACGCTCCTTGTCCGATATATACCCATCAGCCAGCGACAGCTCCACCAGTTTATCTAATTCCTGATTCATTATAATTTTATGATTTTGCCAAATTTACACATTGCGGGCTTATAACCAAACTTTTCAGACTAAACCGTTAATAAAGTTATAAAGTACTCTGTTAATTTTTTAATTTTGCGGCAACAACACAACAATAATCATGTACAAATCATTAATCAGGCCAATGCTTTTCCGGTTCGACCCCGAAAAGGTGCACCACTTTACATTTTCTGCAATACGTTTATTAAATAAATTTCCGGGTATGCCGGCAGTATTCAGGTCGCTTTATCAGGTTGAAGATGCGCGACTGGAGCGGGAGGTATTCGGTATCAAGTTTAAAAATCCGGTGGGCCTGGCAGCAGGACTTGACAAAGATGCCAAACTGTATAAAGAACTATCGGGCCTTGGTTTCGGCTTTATTGAGATTGGTACCCTTACACCGCAGCCGCAGGAGGGTAACCCAAAGAAAAGGCTTTTCAGGCTGAAGCAGGACAATGCCATAATAAACCGTATGGGTTTTAATAACGGCGGCGTACAAGCCGCAGTAGAGCGCCTGAAGAAGAACCCAAAAGGGAAAGGGCATGTAATTATAGGCGGTAACATTGGCAAGAACAAGGTGACTCCTAACGAGAGCGCTGCATGCGACTATGTAAAATGCTTTGCTGCACTGTATGATTATGTAGATTTTTTCGTGGTTAATGTAAGTTCGCCAAATACCCCTAACCTGCGCGAGCTGCAGGATAAAGAGCCGCTTACAAAGCTTTTAATAGCGCTGCAGGACCAAAATGCTACTATGCCGGTATCTAAACCTATATTGCTTAAAATAGCGCCCGACCTAACTGACGAACAGCTGCTAGATATAATTGATATTGTAAAGACAACGCTAATTGCAGGGGTTATTGCTACTAACACCACCATATCTCGTGAGGGATTGCAGTCGGAGAACAAAATTGAAGCAGGCGGCCTGAGCGGAAAGCCTCTGAACAAGCGCTCCACAGAAGTTATACGTTTCCTCTCCGAAAAAAGCAATAAAGCATTCCCTATAATTGGAGTTGGCGGGATACATTCGCCTGAAGATGCATTAGAAAAGCTAGAGGCAGGGGCAAGCCTGGTGCAGTTATATACCGGTTTTATTTATGAAGGCCCTGGGCTGATTAAAGCTATTAATAAGAAGATTATAGCTTCTGAGCGGCTTAGCAGCTAAGCGGATTAGGAGCTCAGCAACTTTTAAAGAAATCGATTTCGTAAACACCAATTCTTTTTTATCTTTGGGCTTCTATGAAGCAGGTCAAAATCATCGAATGTCCGCGTGATGCCATGCAGGGCATCAAAACGTTTATCCCAACCGACAGAAAGGTAACCTACATCCAGTCGCTTTTGCGTGTAGGTTTCGATACTATTGATTTTGGCAGCTTTGTGTCGCCCAAGGCCATTCCGCAAATGCAGGACACAGCTGAGGTTTTGGCAAAACTCGATTTAAGCCGTACGCAAAGTAAACTCCTGGCTATTATAGCCAATACGCAGGGCGCGGAAGCAGCTTCACAACATAAAGAAATACAGTATCTGGGCTACCCGTTTTCTATTTCTGAAAACTTCCAGATGCGGAATACCCACAAAACAATAGCCGAATCGATAATCACTCTGCAGGAGATACTTAACATTGCCGACAGGAGCAATAAAGAAGTGGTTGCATATCTATCTATGGGGTTTGGCAACCCATATGGCGACCCGTGGAATGTAGAGATAGTAGGGGAGTGGACCGAAAAGCTGGCTGCTATGGGGGTTAAGATACTTTCTCTATCGGACACTATTGGTAGCTCAACCCCCGAAGTTATTGATTACCTGTTCTCGAACCTGATACCGAAATATCCCGGAGTTGAATTTGGCGCACACCTGCATACCACACCCGATAAGTGGCACGAAAAAGTTGATGCTGCCTATAAAGCCGGCTGTACCCGTTTTGACGGCGCTATACAGGGCTTTGGCGGATGTCCCATGGCTAAAGACGATTTAACCGGAAATATGCCTACAGAGAAAATGCTGTCTTACTTTACAGCTGCCAAAGCCGATACCAATGCCAGCGCGATGAGTTTTGAGAGCGCTTATAACGAAGCAACAAAGCTGTTTGGAGAGTTTCATTAGATAATGCTATTTAAAATGTTGGAATTTTTTTGTGTATTTCGTTTACGATAGTGTCAATGCTCTTCCAGTATCTTTTTTGTTCTTTGGCGAGCCTTTTGAGTTCATTGCCTTTATAAAATTGTAAGCAGTGACGCATTATCCTTTTCCCTTCTAAAGCGGTGCGCAAATCAGTAGGATACCTGCCGACACTATTTAATGAATCTGCTTTTATTTTCTCTACTTCCGCAGTAGTAACCTTTTCCAGTGCCGGGTCGAATATTGCAATGGCTAAAGGATCGTAAAAGCTCTTATCGTATTTTGTTATTTCTGCTTCAACTTTTTTATTTTCAAATCCCTTGAGTATACATAGGCAAAGTGCCCTGTCTTTAAATTCCTGGTCCCAGTCGACATAACTATATGATTTTCTCTCTTCCCGGAGATGTTTATTTGTAGAGCAGCAAAATAGCGAGAACAATATAATAATCAAGCCTAATTTTTTCATGTAACAGAGGATTGAGGATCATAACAAATATAATATTATTTCCTTCAGGAAATTTCACTATATTTGCATGCAATTTAACTACAAATTGCAACGATGAAAGCACACACAACTAAGATCATCGGAGAGGGTTTAACTTACGACGATGTTCTCCTGGTTCCAAACTATTCTGAAGTACTTCCGCGCGAAGTAAGCATACAATCCCGCTTCTCTAAAAACATAACACTTAACGTTCCCGTTGTATCCGCAGCTATGGATACTGTTACCGAAAGCGCAATGGCTATTGCCATGGCACGCGAGGGCGGAATAGGTGTATTGCACAAGAACATGACTATTTCGCAACAGGCTGCTGAAGTTCGTAAAGTTAAAAGGGCTGAATCAGGTATGATTATCGATCCTGTCACTTTACCGCTTACGGCCAATGTAGGCGATGCAAAAGCTGCCATGCGTGAATATGGCATTGGCGGAATACCCGTAGTTGACGAAAATGGTATACTAAAAGGTATTGTTACCAACCGCGACCTACGCTTTGAGAAAGAGAACAGCCGTTCTATCCTTGAAGTAATGACTTCAGAAAACCTGGTGACTGCCGGTGAAGGTACAACCCTTGAAGTAGCTGAGGGCATTCTTCAGAAAAATAAGATTGAAAAACTTCCTGTTGTAAATAATGATAATAAGCTGGTAGGGCTTATTACCTTTCGAGATATTACTAAGCTTACCCAAAAGCCAATAGCCAACAAAGACCGCTTTGGCCGCCTTCGTGTGGCTGCTGCGCTTGGTGTTACCGCCGATGCTGTTGAACGTGCTGAAGCACTTGTAAACGCAGGTGTAGATGCTGTTATCATCGACACAGCCCACGGACATACTAAAGGCGTGGTAAGCGTGCTTAAAGAGGTTAAAGCTAAATTCCCGCAGCTTGATGTGGTGGTAGGCAACATTGCTACTCCCGAAGCTGCCTTATACCTGGCTGAAAACGGCGCTGATGCTGTAAAAGTAGGTATTGGGCCGGGTTCTATTTGTACTACGCGTGTGGTTGCCGGTGTGGGCTTTCCACAATTTTCCGCAGTGTTAGAAGTTGCTGCTGCCCTTAAAGGTACAGGCGTTCCTGTAATTGCTGATGGCGGTATTCGTTATACAGGCGATATCCCTAAAGCGATTGCTGCCGGTGCTGATTGCGTTATGCTTGGGTCACTGCTTGCGGGTACTAAAGAATCGCCGGGAGAGACCATTATATTTGAAGGACGTAAGTTTAAATCCTACCGCGGAATGGGGTCTGTAGAGGCTATGAAAGAGGGCTCTAAAGACCGTTATTTCCAGGATGTGGAGGATGATGTTAAGAAACTCGTTCCGGAAGGTATTGTGGGCCGCGTGCCATACAAAGGCGAACTGTTTGAAAGCATGCTGCAGTTTGTAGGCGGACTGCGTGCCGGTATGGGTTACTGTGGTGCGAAGGACATCCCGACACTACAGGAAACAGGCAGGTTTGTACGCATTACATCAAGCGGTATATCAGAGAGCCATCCGCATAATGTTACCATTACCAAAGAGGCGCCTAATTATAGTAGGTAGTAATTAGCCACAAGGCAAAAGCCATAGCAGTTGTTAAAGAAAAATACCTGAAGATATTTTTCCTTCAGGTATTTTTATAAGTATAAGCCACACATAGTACTTCATCTTTGAGCTATTGGCTTGTGGCCAGTGGCTGTTCACCATCCCCCGTTTCTTCTTTTCTTAAATCAGCACTCTCCCACGCATGGTCCTGTGCCCCAAGCTGGGCATACAGGTCGTTTTTAAGCAGTTGTTCCTGCATTTCAATTTCTTCCATGGCGGTCATTAGAAAAGCGGTTTTGTCATGCCTTTTCTCCGCCAGGCGGAAGATGGATTGCTCGTCATATTTAATAAACCGCTGGCCCTGCCTTGTGGCGGTGTAGCGGCGGTGGCCAAGTTCAACGAGCGCATCCACACCTAAATGTACTGCACTGTATAAGTTTTCACGATAAAAATCTTTAACACCCATATCTACAAGGTCAAAGGCATCACTACGGTTTCGTGCGCGTGCCAGTATCCTCAGGTTAGGGAAATGTTTCTTTACCTTCTCTACCACTTCCAGGTTTACACGGGGGTTATCAATGGCCGCAATAAAAAGCTTTGCATTTTCGCAACCTGCGGCATGTAGCAGTTCCACACGTGATGCGTCGCCATAGTAAACCTTAAAGCCCATTTTTCGTAACGATTCTACCCGGTCTGAATCCATATCCAATACCGTAGCAGGAATACCATTGGTTTTGAGCAGGCGGACAATGGTGCTGCCAAAATTCCCAAACCCGGCAATAATCACTTCATTATTCTCATTATCTTCAATCGAATCATATTTTTTGCGTGGCTGGCTTTCCTTCACACCAAAGTACGGGTCTATCCATTTTTCGTTTATCAGCAGCAGGAAGGGCGTACCAATCATGCTCAGGGCTATTACCGCCATCATCTGGTTGCTCAGCATTACCGGCATCAGGTTAAGCTGTACGGCAAAACCAAGTATTACAAACCCAAACTCTCCGGCCTGGCTTAATGCGAAGGCAAATAAAATATTTTGGTCCGGGCTTTTTTTATAAATCTTTCCGACTACAATGAGTACAAGGAATTTTATGATATTAAAAATGGTACAAAACAGGATAACAAAGGCAGGATCGGCCATGATGAGGTGGAAGTTAATAGATGCGCCTACACCAATAAAGAACAAACCCAATAACAAACCTTTAAACGGGGCAATGTCTCCCTCAAGTTCATGTCGGAACTCACTGTTGGCCAGTACAAGGCCTGCCAAGAACGCGCCTAGTGCCGGGCTTAGCCCCACAAGCTGCATAAGGTATGACACAGCCATTACAAGAAGCAGGGCAGAGGCTGTAAATAATTCCTGAAGGCGGGTCTTTGCAACCCATTTAAGGAGGGGGACAAACAGGAAACGTCCTGCAAGGTAAACACTGCCAATAGCACATAATACTATAATAGCCTGCCAGTAGCCAGCCATATTAGATATAAGCGAGTGGTTTATGCTTTTATTTTGGGCAGCGCCATCGGCAAGCAACGGCAATATGGCAAGTATAGGAATAACTGCAATGTCCTGAAACAACAGTACTGCAAAAGACGAGCGGCCCATTGATGTCTTAGTAAGGCCTTTTTCCTTAAGCGTCTGCATTACAATAGCCGTGGAAGAAAGCGTAAGCGCCAGTGATATTGCAAGAGTGGCGCGCCAGTCCCAACGCATAACAATGGAGCAGGCTATGAACAGGACCAGCGTAGTGACTATAACCTGTAGTGAACCCATGCCGAGGATAAACTTCCGCATTCTCCAAAACTTGTACGGCTCCAGTTCCAGCCCAATCAGGAAAAGCATCATAATAACACCAAACTCAGCAAAGTGCATTATATCCTGCCCTTCCTGCCCTATAAGGCCTATTACATAAGGGCCTATAACTATACCCGCAAATATATAGCCGAGTATAGAACTAAACCCTGCTTTTTTGGCAATAGGTACACATATAACGGCTGCAGCAAGGTATATAATTGCCTGAAAGAAAAACCCATTCTCCATTTACTTATAGTGTTGGAATTGGAACCAGTCGTTAAAGTACGTATAATTAGATAATTCTGAAAGCTGTAGTTGTTGATGCTCTAAAAAATTTAAGGCCTGGCCATAAAGGCGGCCATTTTCTTCATAGCTTTCATCATCCATTAAATGGGTGCCGTGCACAACAAAAGGCGGCAGGTAATTCATCCTGCACACCCGGGCAGTCTGGCTAAAAGGTTCCAGCAGCTGTGGTATGGTGTACATGTGCCGGCCTGTTGCTGTATAGCTTTCCCTTCGCCCGCCAGTAGTTATAACCTGCAGCAGGCATTTATTTTTCAGAGCGTAGCCTTCTTTTCCGTAAGCCCAGCCATGCTCCAGCACTATATCAATCCATTGTTTCAGCAGGGGCGGGCAGCTGTACCAGTACATGGGGTGCTGCCATATAATGATGTTATGGTTGTACAGGAGCTCCTGCTCTCTTTTCATATCCACATCAAACTCCGGATACTCCTGGTAAAGGTCATGAAAAGTAATATTGGGTGATTGTGGTATATGCCTTACCAATGCTTTGTGTGCGTTGGATTTTTCAAATAACGGATGCGCAAATACTATCAATATTTTATTGGGCATACAGTACAGCTACAATCATAAGTTTTCAATTAATTTTTTTTCACCTACCAGCCACACAACGTCGTGCATTTTAAGTACCGTGTGCGATTCCGGATTCAGGATACGCTCATTACCTCTCTCAATGCCAACTACCAGCCCGTTAGTCCTTTCCCTAAGCTGGGCTTCTCGTATGGTTTTGCCTGCAATATCATCATTAACAAGCTGTATCTTTTTCAAAACAATTTCTCCGTCAGGCTGCTCTTCAAGAATGGTACTGTCCTTCATAAACTTTTCGAAAAGCATGATCTGCTCATCCGTACCAATTACATAAAGCACATCTTTCGGAAAAATCAATTCGTTACGTGAAGGTACATTTATAATTTTTTCACCGCGTTTAATTATGGCAATATTAACACCAATTTTCTCCCTTAGTTCAAGCATGTGCAGCGGTTTCCCGGCTAAGTTAGACTCTTGCGGCACTTCAAACATAGTCATGTGCCCATCCCAAGGCGAAAGTTCGCTCCGGCTCTTAATCCTTTGCGAAATTTCCCTGCTGTTCAGGTTCTTAATAAAGTGGCTCTCCAGGTAGTAATAAACATTTTGCAGCTTTTTAGGGAAAAGTAAACCGGCTGCTATAAGCACTACCAGCGCACCTACAGCTATCAGTGGCGAGAAGAAG